>CALGJS010000095.1 GCA_937927835.1 uncultured Saprospiraceae bacterium
CGCCCTTATTTCTGTTAGTGTCTCGAGATGATGTTTTTGTTGATCCATGACCATAATGCCGGTTAATGAAAAGTTCACTTATCGTAAAGTACTTTGAAAATCAAAGTTAAAGCTAAAAACGATACTATGCAAGTTTTATTATTAAAAAATAAAAAATCCCCAAATGCGCAGTTTACGCATTTGAGGATTCGAATTTATTTTAAATAGATATTATTGGACCATCAGCTTTGCAGTACTCTTTTTGTCATCCATCAGTACTGCTATAAAATAAGTTCCAGCTTGGAAGATACCTTTGTCAAGTGTATAGCGATCACTACGAGTATTCTCGTTAAGTACTAACTTTCCGTCGGCAGAGAAAACGTGGAAAGTTACCAATTCTTGATTTGGATTATCATATTCGATAACGGCGACGTCTCGCATTGGATTAGGACGAATGATAAGATTCGCGATAGAAAAATTTTCTATATTGGTTTCAAGTCCAAAAGGATCAGACCATCTTGGTTCGGTTAAGAAAGATTCGTCAGTTAATGTTTCTAAGAAAGCAACCATCGCTTCTTTTTCAGTATCTGTAAAAGCAAAACCTCCCGAAGGAATAAATTCACCAGTCCATTCATTATCTATTACTTCATCAGAGTAATGATTGACAACTTCTTCTAGCGACTCGAAACGACCATCGTGCATATATGGTGCGGTTAAATCAATATTACGAAGTGTAGGAATTTTGAATAAATTGCTAAATCCAGGCTCCCAAGTTCCAGCACCTGCATCTTCTGGATCTTCGGGTAATCCATTGTTGAATATAAAAGGGAAAATTTCAAGGGTTGGAATATCAATTGGAAAGTCAAAAAAATTATGTCCGCCTTGGCTATGGCAAGTATTACAATTGGCAGCAAAAAGATCAAGACCTAATTGTTCCTGCGTTGTAAATCCAGCAAAATTATTAGCAGCTTCCTGATCAAATTTGGAATTGAAGGTCGTCATGGAAGAGATAAATTGTACTAAGGCTTCGGCAATTCGGTCTTCAGTAACAGCCGGATCACCAAAAGCATTGGTAAACAATTGTGGATAATAACTGGTCTCTCCAAGTTTTTGGGCGATGTCATCCATATCTGCCCCAATTTCGTTTTCGTCGGTTAATGGTAGACGAATCATGGTTCGTAAATCAGATTCACTCATATCCCAAAAGAAATGTTCTTTATTGGTCCAGGCAATATCATTCAGGTGCATAGAGTTTCTTAAGGTCGGAGCGGTTAGTCCATCACTTACTGCTTTATTTTCTGCGAAAGACATTGCTTGATTATGACAAGTCGCACAAGACATGGTCTCAAGAGACGATAATTTTTTATCGTAAAATAAGACACGTCCTAGGGTAGCACCGTTATCGGTAATATCTGCAAAGGATAAACTATCAATCCCGCCACCTTCATATCCAAGGTCGATGGTGTCATCCTGAGCATTGAGCAGATGATCGGGAAAAGTAATACCTGAATAGTCGTAAGGAGTATCCGGTAAGTCCGGAACGTCATTGACAGTAGTAAAAATAAAGTTAGAGATGGTTGGTCTGCTAATGGTGAAGGCGAGTGTTGAAAATACCACCGCCAGAATGAAAAATCTTTTCATGATGAAGGGAATTTAGTTTTAGTTTCAAAAAAAATGTGCTTATATCTTCTAAAGATACAAAATATTTTAATACGGCGCTGACAATTCTGTGACAAAATTAAAAAAACAGGAAGAAGCTATCTACTATTTTATGATCCTAGTAATTTTCTGAATCTTCTATCGTTGGATAGTTAGAATTTTAATCTATGAATAAAAATATCGTTTTCATATTCTTGATTGGTCTATTTTGGACTACTTCACTTTCAGCGCAACGGTACCGAACTGCTGCAGGATTACGACTCGGAAGTCCTTTTGGATTATCAGTGCAACAAGTGCTTTGGGGCCAGAATACGATCGAAGGTATTTTGACTTTGCATCCCAAGGCCAATGAATCTGCTTTGACCCTTTTATTCGAAAATCATCGAAAAATTCTTTCCAAACGATTTAATTATTACGTAGGAGTTGGTCCTCACATCGGTTGGATTGATAATCGAGAAGGATTCGATAATCCTTATGGCGTCACTTTTATTGGTGGATTAGAATTCGCGATGAAGAATACGGTATTGTCTTGGGATTATAAACCAGCCGTCAATTTGTCTGGTGGACGCAATACCATTTATCATCAAACTGGAATTAGTCTCCGTTTTATTATTATCAAGAAAAAGAAGAAAAAAATCAATTGGAAATTTTGGCAAAAGCGAAATAAGAAAAAGAAGAAAAAAAGGTAACTTGTGCAGCTATTAGTTACTTAAAAAAAGGATGAGGAAATCTTACGGAAATACTTGGTGGGGAAAGCAATGGCTAAATGCGTTAAACCAAATTGATTTTTCTAATCGGTTGCCTCGCGGTCGTACCTATGCAAATAAAGGATTGGCTCGGGACATTGAGATTGAAGGCAACGAAATTTCTGCCAATGTTCAAGGTAGTCGACCTCGTCCTTATAAAGTTTCCTTTACTATTCCACCTTTTTCCAATCAAGAAAAAGCAAAAATCGTAGAAGCAGTCATCGAACAACCAATGCATCTGTCTACACTACTCAATCGACAACTTCCTTCAGCCTTGATGGAACTCTGTGCTAAAAAGGGAGTCGCTCTTTTTCCTGACTCCTGGAATGACCTTGAAGGTAGTTGCTCTTGTCCCGATTGGGCAGTGCCTTGTAAACACATGGCTGCGGTGCTCTATCTTACTGCTAACGAGATCGATCAAAATCCGTTTCTGGTTTTTGAATTACACAAATTTGATTTGTTCGAAGCGCTTAGAAAAGCAGGCTATACAACTCAGGAACACCAAGATATTCGTATCCTTTCGCTTTCCCGACTATGGGAAGATTTGATAGATGAAATACGAACTAAGAAGCAACCAAGGTTGAATTTAGACCAAATTGATTTTTCTGTTATTCCTTCATTAAAGGAAGATTTGATGGCCATCCTTTCTGATCAACCTGTTTTCTTTCCAGCAGGTAATTTTAAAAAAATCCTTTCTGCGAATTACGATCAAATTACAAAGAATCTACAAAGAAGTACGGCCTCTGAAAAATCCTCAACTGCGCTCGATATTCGAAAAGATTCGATTGAAGATTTAGAAATTATTCTTTCTGAGAAAGGAACGTTTTTGGATGTTAGCTTTCGTGATAAAAGGGAAGAAGTCTTATTTAATTTTGGAAAAGTAGAGGACTTGGTAAATTGGTTAGATACCTTGTCTTTTCTTCGTGTTCAACAATACGCACCAGGATTACGTGGGTTGTGGATAGCTTGGGTCTATGCCAAGCAATTGGCGAAAAAAGGAGCCATCATTCCACAGCTTTTAGTTGCTGAAAAAGAACAGTATGTCGTTCGTTGGATTCCAGCACTATTAAATCCTATCGTGAAAAATCTTCATGATTTAGTGGGAGCACTTGTTCCTGAAAATATTTTATTCTATAAAGCTAGAACAAAAATAAAACAGCCGATTACGGCTGATTTTTTTACTGCTTTAACTAGTGTTTTTCTAACTCATTTAGTAACTAAAAATGCGAAGGTCAAAGATCGACTTTGGCCAATAGAAGTAGTGCAATTATTTTTTAATCAAAAATCAGAATCGTTCAATGATTACGAAACCAAGGACTATCCAGTTGCAATTCAATTATGGTTGAATAAATTTTATATCATTGAGAAAGATTTTGTTCCAGTTATTAAAGTAGATGATTCCGAAGAAGGATTTGCGGTGGAGATTGCTTTCGAAGACAAACGAAAAAAGACACGTCCGGTATTTGGTCTTAAAGCTTTATTAGAAAAAAAGAAGTACGCTGATATTCGGATGGATGCGTTGCGAGATTTAGCGATGCTTTCTGAATACTTTTCAGGAATTGGTGACTTGGTCAAGCTGAAAGGAAAAGTTCCATTGCTTTTTGATGAAATAGAATTTGTAGAAATTCTATTTAAAATTTTACCCACCATCCGATTGTTTGGAATTAAAGTAGTCTTGCCGAAAGCTTTGCGGAAAATTCTTAAGCCGCAATTGTCTATGAAAGTCTCTGCAGAAAATTCAGGAGTGGTTAAGAAAAAATCACTGGTTAATTTAGATGAATTGCTAGACTTTGACTGGCGAATAGCGTTAGGAGATACTACTATTTCGCGGGAGGAATTTTTAAAAATGATTAAGCGGTTTAAAGGAATTGTTCGCTACCAAAATCAATATCTATTTTTTGACGAAGCAGAAATTACGAAGCTAATTGAGGCATTAGAAAATCCTCCAGAATTAAGCGGCCAAGAACTTTTGCAAATCGCTTTAGCAGATGAATATAAAGGTGCTGGCATAGAATTGACACCAGAGCTGCGCACTCTGATGAAGGAACTACTCAAGACAGAAAGCATAGAGCCGCCGATCAGTTTGGAAGCTACGCTGCGTCCCTATCAACAAAGAGGATATGAATGGTTGTATAAAAATACTAGATTAGGGTTTGGTAGTTTGCTTGCGGATGATATGGGACTTGGTAAAACACTGCAGGTGATTACGACTTTACTTAAGTTAAAAGAAGAGGGGAGATTGGATGAACAAAAAGCACTGGTGGTGGTGCCTACCACTTTATTGACCAATTGGGATAAAGAAATCAAGAAATTCGGACCAGAGTTAATTACCCATATCTATCACGGTGCTAATCGAAAACTCGCTCTTATTGAGGACGCAGATGTTTTGTTGACGACCTACGGTGTGGCGCGTGGAGAAGTTGCCAAACTACAACGATATAATTGGTTAATTATGGTGATAGACGAAGCGCAGAATATTAAAAACCCAGCGACGGCACAAACCAAGGCGATTAAAAAACTCAAAGTTCCAATTAAAATAGCGATGAGTGGAACACCGGTAGAAAATCGGATGAGCGAATATTGGAGTGTTTTTGATTTTGCAAATAAAGGATATCTTGGAACCTTGAAAAAGTTTAAAGACGAATACGCAAAACCTATCGAAGCAGATCGCGATTTAATTAAACTGGAAAAATTTAAAAAAATTACTGGACCTTTTATTATGCGGCGGGTAAAATCTGATAAATCTATTATCAAAGATTTACCTGAAAAAATAGAACAAGATCAGTATTGTCAGCTAACCGCTGAGCAAGCTGCGATCTATCAAAATGTAGTAGACAAAACATTGAAGCGAGTAGAAACTGCAGAAGGTGCAGAAAGAAAAGGATTGGTGTTGATGCTCATCACAGCGCTTAAGCAAATTTGTAATCATCCTTATCAGTATTTGAAAAAAGGAGATAAGGCAGCTAATTTATCGGGTAAGACCATGTTGTTATTTCAGTTGTTACAACAGATTCTGGACAACGGAGAAAAGACATTGATTTTTACACAATACCAACAGATGGGTACTTTGTTGCAAGAATTATTGGCTGATAATTTTGGTTTGAACGCATCATTTTTACATGGTGGCATCAGCCGAAAGGGGAGAGATGCCATGGTAGAAGATTTTCAAAACAACCGTTCTACTCGAGTGATGATTCTTTCCTTAAAAGCAGGCGGGACTGGATTGAACCTGACACAGGCTAGCAATGTGATTCATTATGATCTATGGTGGAATCCTGCTACGGAAGCGCAAGCAACCGATCGTGCTTATCGAATTGGACAGAAACGAAATGTGATGGTTCATCGTTTTATTACACAGCAAACTTTTGAGGAAAAGATAAATGAATTGTTACAATCAAAAAAAGAACTAGCCAACTTAACGGTTGCTAACGGAGAGAAATGGATTGGAAATTATGATAACGATGAATTGAGAGAATTGCTTTCCTTGCGATAATGATTTTAAAATAAATTGAATAAAAGATAATGAAACAAACGCTTGCTCAACTTGCATTAGTCGTACGAGATTATGATGAAGCCATTGATTTTTATACTAAAAAATTGCATTTCCAACTGATCGAAGATACCAAGCTCAGTGAAATAAAACGATGGGTGGTCGTCAAGCCACCGGGATCAAATGCAGCTGGACTGCTATTAGCGAAAGCGGCCAATGAAGAACAAGTATCTCGGATTGGCAACCAAACTGGAGGACGTGTTTTTTTATTTTTGTACACAGATGATTTTGATCGAGACTATAAAAATTTATTGAATCATCAGATAGAAATCATCCGTCCACCAGTCAACGAAGACTGGGGTAAAGTATTGGTCTTTGCAGACTTGTACGGAAACCTATGGGACTTGATCGAACCCACTTAAAGATCAAAGAAAATAGATTTTATATAGCTGGTTTTTGTTCAGACCTTCTAGTTTTAATTTCTTTATCCTTATAATTTTTTAATTCAACAATATCTCCAGGTAGATAAAATCCGGCGTCTTCTAGGTTAATCATTGCATCTCTTATTGCTTGTGTTCGAATATTACTGGCTGAATTTGTTTGATTAAAAGTATTGACCCAATACTGAACAGTTAAGTTATAAGAACTAGAATTTAAAGCGCCGATTTGTACGGAAGGGGCTCGATCTTCTTTTAGTACACCATCAATATTTTCAATTGTATTTTTTAAAATCTTAATGGCTTTATCGCTATCAGATCCGTAATCAATGCCAATGTTGAATTGATGACGCATAAAACCATCGAGCGTATAATTGACCACTGGGCTTTTGATGACACTTGCATTTGGAATGTAAATATCTTTTCCATCAAAAGATTTGATCTGCGTATTTCGAATGTTGAGCGCGACTACTTTGCCTTTGACGCTATCTAACTCTACCGTATCCCCTACTCGAAAAGGTCGATTAAACGCAAGGATAATTCCAGATAAAAAATTCTCACCAATATCTTTAAACGCAAAACCAATAATTACTGCACTGACACTTGCCCCAGTTAGTAGTCCGCCTGCCATTCCTGCTAATCCAATAATATTCATGACAACCATGAGCGCAAAAATGACAATTCCTATTTTTATAATTCTGCTCAAAAAAGCAGCCAATAATGGATCATCCATTCGCTCAGTAAGTTTTCGATTAGCTATGTTGCGACTCTTATTGGCAATGAATAATAAGAGGTAAAAAATTAGAGCAGCTATAATTAACTTAGGTAGAAGAATGACAAATCCATCATAGTAAATCTGTAGATTAGTCATTAAGTCGTTTAAGAATTCATTAATCATTTTTTTGATTTTAGGAGAAGTGAAATTTAAATATTCTTTTAATCAATGGGCAAGATAACCTGAAATATTAATAAGGGAGGCTTGATCATCTTTAAGATAATTTTTAGTTTTTTGAAAAATGGGAACTATTATTCCTTATCATTAGTTTTATAATATAAACACAAAATAGAATCAACAAATTGTTTTTTATTTCTCTAGTAATTTTGTATATTTGTTCATCCATTTGGATCGCATTAAACAACTTTATTACATACACTATTATCAATGAGTAAAGACAAAGGTTCCCGAAAAAAAGATAAGTTGATCGCTCCTAATCGCGCCGTTACCGAAGAAGGCAATATTTCCTTAAGTGGTATGTATCAGGATTATTTCCTCGATTATGCTTCGTATGTAATATTGGAAAGAGCAGTTCCCTCTATCGAAGATGGACTTAAACCAGTACAGCGACGTATTTTACATGCCCTCAGAAAAATGGATGATGGTCGTTATCATAAGATCGCTAACGTGATCGGGCAAACTATGCAATATCATCCGCACGGAGATGCTGCCATTGGAGACGCCCTCGTGAATCTTGGCCAAAAAGATTTGCTTATCGATCCACAGGGAAACTGGGGAGACCAACGAACGGGTGACCGAGCCGCTGCACCACGTTATATTGAAGGACGATTAACCAAGTTTGCACTCGAAGTAGCTTTCAATCCGCAGACGACCGAATGGCAATATTCTTACGATGGTCGTAACCAAGAACCGATCAACCTGCCAATGAAATTTCCACTCGTCCTAGCACAAGGTGTAGAAGGGATTGCAGTAGGATTATCGACTAAGATCATGCCTCATAATTTTATTGAACTCATCCGAGCATCCATTAAAATTTTACAAGACAAACCCTTTAGAATCTTACCTGATTTTCAGACAGGTGGACTAATGGATGCGACGGAATATAACCTTGGAAAACGTGGTGGAAAAATTAAGGTCCGTGCTAGAATTGAACAAAAAGATAAAACTACCTTACTTGTAAAAGATCTACCTTATAATGTTACCACGACTAACTTGATCGATAGTATTATCAAGGCGAATGATAAAGGTAAGATTAAGATTAAAAAAGTAATCGATAATACAGCTAAGGACGTAGAAGTTCAGATTGATCTAGCTGCAGGTGTTTCTCCTCAAATAACAATTGATGCTTTATATGCTTTTACCAATTGTGAAGTTTCTATTTCTCCCAATGCTTGTGTGATCATTGATGATAAACCACACTTCTTGTCCGTAAATGATATTTTGAAATTCTGTACGCAACGAACAAAGGATTTGCTCAAACAGGAACTAGAAATCAAATTATCCGAATTACAAGAAAAATGGCATTTTGCGAGTTTAGAAAAAATATTTATTCAGAATAGAATCTATCGTGAAATTGAAGAGTGTGAATCTTGGGAAGAGGTACTTAAAGTAATTGCTAAAGAACTTAAAAAATACATCGTTACGCCAGAAGATGGGAAGCCAAAAAAAGGAGACAAGCGCGTAAAATTATTAAGAGATGTTACCGAAGAAGATATCGCTCGTTTAACGGAAATAAAAATCCGTCGTATCTCTAAATACAATGCATTTAAAGCAGACGAGTTGATCGCCCGCTTAGAAGATGATATCAAACAAACAAAGCACGACCTTAAACACCTAACTGACTTTTCTATTGCTTACTACCAAAATTTATTGGATAAATACGGTAAAGGACGAGAACGTAAAACAGAGATTACTTCTTTTGAAACGATCAAGGCACGAGCCGTAGTTGCAAATAATACCAAGCTTTATGTGAGTCGTAAAGAAGGTTTTATTGGGTCTGGACTTAAAAAGGATGAATTTGTTTGTGACTGTGCAGATATTGATGACATCATTGTTTTCCGAAAAGATGGAGTGATGAAAGTCGTTCGAATGGGAACGAAAGTATTTGTTGGTAAAAACGTATTACACGTTGCGGTTTGGAAAAAAGGAGATGATCGGATGACCTATAATATGATTTATCTGGATGCTAAAACAGGTAAGTCGATGGCGAAACGTTTTCCAGTAAAAGGAATTACACGTGACCGAGATTATGATCTCACCAAAGGTGCTAAAGGATCGCGAATCCATTATTTGTCTGCGAATCCTAACGGAGAATCAGAGGTAGTATCTATCGTCTTATCACCGACTTCCAAAGCTCGAAAAAAAGTATTTGATTATTATTTTGAAGAGTTGGATATCAAGACTCGTTCAGTTAATGGAAATATTGTTACACAATATCCCGTAAAGAAAGTTACACTTAAAGAAGTAGGCAAGTCCACCCTAGGTGCACAAAAAATATTTATGGATAAAGTCAGCGGTCGTTTGAACACAGAGGAACGCGGTGTCTCACTTGGTGATTATGATACGGGTGATAAAATACTTGCCATTTATAAGGACGGTACCTACGAAGTGAATGAAGCTGATCTGACCAAGAAATATGATACCAAAGAATTACTACATATCGGTAAGTTTAGTACCAAATTGGTTGTCAATGCTGTTTATTTTGATGGCGGTAAAAAATGGACCATGGTTAAGCGATTCCAGATCGAAACCACCACCAATAATACGAAGTACAACTTTATCACAGAGCACCGTAGTTCAAAATTATTCTTTGTTTCTATTAAGCCAAAACCAGTTATTTTATATGATGTAAAAGAGAAGAAAGAAAAAGTGGAGTACGAATTAAATATTGCAGACTTCATTGAAGTAAAAGGCTGGAAAGCAGTTGGTAACAAATTGGAAGAAAGCCGTATCATGAATGTACGAGACAATACAAAAAATAAGACAAAGTTATCGCCTGGCGACTCAATTGATTTTGATGTAGATGATAAAGGTCAAGGTAAGATGTTTTAAACAGCTTTAATAAGGTTTTTATAAAAACAATAATAAACGGTGACAACCAAAGATTACCAAGCGCTTGCTCCTTCTATACCACGTCAGCCTGGGGTATACCGGTTTATCAATAAAGAAGATACGATACTATATGTAGGTAAAGCAAAGAGTTTAAAAAGTCGCTTGTCTTCCTATTTTGGCGAGCGTAAAGATCGGATACGGAAAACTAAGGTAATGGTGAAGAATGCACATCGTATTGAATTTACCGTGGTAGATACCGAAGCAGACGCGCTCTTGCTCGAAGCAACCTTGATAAAAAAACACCAACCTCGATATAATGTTGCACTCAAAGATGGGAAAACCTATACCTATTTGGTTATAAAAAAAGAACGTTTCCCAAGAGTCTTTTTAACCAGACGATTCATTCGAGATGGCTCCACTTATTTTGGTCCCTACACGTCTAAAAATAGGATTAAGATTATCCTTGATTTGATCAAAGAATTATTCCCTTTACGTACTTGTACTTACAACCTTTCTCAACAAAACATTGAAGCAGGCAAATTCAAAGTATGCTTAGAATATCATATAAAAAATTGTTTAGGTCCTTGTGAAAACCTAGAATCAGAAGCGGATTACAATAAGAAAATTGAGCAGATAAAAAATATGCTCAAAGGTAATTTCGCAGCAGTGAAAAATCATTTTAAAGAAGAAATGAATCGGCTGGCAGAGAATATGGAATTTGAAAAAGCAGCGCAGATTAAAGATAAATTGATGGCCTTTGATAATTATCAAGGTAAATCAACGATGGTTAGTCCGACTTTGAGAGACATCGATATCTTTTCTATTACCGATGATGAAAAACTAGCGTTCGTAAATTATATCAAAGTACTCAATGGAGTTGTGGTCAATACTTATACACAAGAATTGGTCAAAAATTTGGATGATGACGTTATCCAATTACTTGAATTCACCATCTTACAGCTACGTGATAAATTTAATAGCATCGCACCGGAAATAGTCGTTCCTTTTGAAATTACACCTCCAGCGAAAGATATTCTAGTGACGATTCCTAAAATAGGCGATAAAAGAAAATTACTCGACCTATCCGAAAAGAATGGAAAATACTTCATGTTCCAACGGAAAAAAGAGGATCTGACTCGGATGAATAAGCAAACACCTGCTGAACGAATCCTCCGTACCCTAAAAGCCGATTTGCAGATGGACGACTTGCCTTTGCATATTGAATGCTTTGATAATTCAAATATGGGAGGCTCTTTTCCCGTTGCTTCTTGTGTTGTTTTTAAAAATGCTAAACCCTCCAAAAAGGATTATCGTCATTTTAACATAAAAACGGTAGTCGGACCAGATGATTTTGCATCCATGACAGAAGTTGTCCATCGTCGATATCGTCGACTTCTGGATGAAGACCAACCATTACCCCAACTCATTATTATTGATGGAGGAAAAGGACAAGTGAGTGCCGCTTTAGAAAGCCTAAAAATCTTAGGGTTGGAAAAAAAAATTACCATGATTGGAGTCGCAAAAAGATTGGAAGAAATTTTCTTTCCTGAAGACTCGATCCCTTTATACATTGACAAAAGATCTGAATCTCTTAAACTAATTCAACAACTACGAAACGAAGCTCACCGCTTTGCCATCACTTTCCATCGCCTCAAGCGCTCCCAGAATTTCACCTCAACTGAACTAACTAATATCCCCGGTATCGGGGAAAAAACGGCTACTAAGTTATTACAAGCATTTGGATCTGTTAAAAAGATAAAATTAGCTACTTATACAGATTTGGAGGCAATCATCGGCCCTGAGAATGCAAAAAAACTTATTACTTATTTTAATAAGTAGAAAAAAGTATTTAATTTTAATAATTATCTGTTCTTTTGTGACAAAGCAATTTTTTTCTTGTCTTAATAATACACAATACTGTTTAGACCAATTAATAATTCCTAGTAGTCTAAATACGCCTTACCAACAAATAAATATTCTTCTTTTTAAGAAATAGTTTATGGTGCTCAGCTGTTAATTTTTTATACTGACAAGCTACTTTTTAGCACAGTAATTTTTTTACTCCGTTCCAAAAACAACTAATAAAATACATTTTCAAACAAGTACCTTTTTGTTTGGAGTACTTACTATTTGAAGTTTTTCAAAAATAAAATCAAACGAAATATTGCGAGCCTATCACTTGCATATAGATTCGTCAATTTGTTTTAAAATAACTTTAGAATATATTTTTTATATAAATACTGTTTTATAGAGAAATTATCCTCTTCCTATAGAAGAGTTATTGTTGTTTATTTTATCATTTTTTAACTATCAAAATTTACTTAATCATGAGAAGAATAATTTACTATTTTTCATTTCTATGTTGTTGTTTGCTTTTGCAATCGGCAGCAAATGCAGGGTCTAACCCCCATTTAACTACTGGAATTTCCTTGAATTGTCCAAGCAATATTACCGTTCAAGCGCAAGCTGGTGCAAACGGATCAAATGTTAGTTGGAATACCCCAAATCCAACTACTGGATGTACTACTACTCAAAGAAACTGTAATGCACTTTCTAATAATGTAAATGATTTTACTTATATGGGGCAATACAGTGGCAGCAAGTATTGGTGCTCAACTACCAACAACTACACCTGGCAGGAAGGTAAAAATCTTGCTATCAGCCGAGGGGGACATCTTACAACCATAAGAAATAGCGGAGAAAATCAGTTTATTAAAAATAATCTGATTGCTAACCATGCATGGATTGGTTACAACGATGCAGCGAGTGAAGGTAACTTCGTATGGCAAAATGGTTCTAATGCTTCTTACACTAACTGGACGCACGGGGAACCAAACAATTATAATAATTCTGATTATGTGGTCATGGTTAAGCATGATGGAAAATGGAAAGATCGACAAGGACACGATAATTATGAAGTAGTTATGGAAAAGAGATGCCCAACTACCACCATTCCTGGAGTTATAACTTTAAATCAAACAGCAGGCTTATCTAGTGGTTCTTTTTTTCCTATTGGAACAACTACTATTACTTACCTAGCAACAGATAATTGTGGTAATGACGCTTCTTGTTCATTTACAATTACGGTAAATCCAGCTTCAGCTCCATGTGCAGGTCAAGGCGGAGATTCAGATGGTGACGGTGTATGTAATAATGCAGATTGTCAGCCAAATAATCCAAACTTCCCAGCAACGCCAGGAAGTGGTTGTAATGATAGTAATCCAAATACAACAAACGATATGGTAACAGCAGACGGCTGTGGTTGTGCTGGAACACCAGTGGGTCCTACTTGTTCCGTGAGCACGAATGGTTGTGATATCACGATTACAGGATTAAACAATAGTGATTATACTAAAATATTTGATGCGAGTTGGAATATTATCTTTGATTGTAATCCATGGTCAAATGGCGGATGTAATGCGACCGAAACGTTTACAGCACCGAGCAACGGAACGTACCATGTACAAGCATGTGGAGAAACGACAACCGTAACAATTACAGGCTGTACACAAGTAGGCCCTTGTGATAATGCAGGCGGTGATAGTGACGGCGACGGAGTATGTAACAACGATGATTGTCAACCAAACAATCCAAACTTCCCAGCGACACCAGGAAGCGCTTGTAATGATGGCAATCCAAATACAACAAACGATATGGTAACAGCAGACGGCTGTGGTTGTGCCGGAACACCAGTTGGTCCTACTTGTTCAGTAACAAATAGCGGTTGTAATATTACGATTACAGGATTAAGTAACAGTGATTATACTAAAGTATTTGATGCTGGTTGGAATATCATATTTGATTGTAATCCATGGTCAAATGGCGGCTGTAATTCTACGGAAGTAGTAACGGTACTGAGCAACGGAACGTACCATGTACAAGCATGTGGAGAAACAACGACCGTAACAATTACAGGTTGTACGCAAGTAGGGCCTTGTGATAATGCAGGCGGCGATAGTGACGGAGATGGAGTATGTAACAACGACGACTGTCAACCAAACAATCCAAACTTTCCAGCAACGCCAGGAAGTGGTTGTAATGATGGTAATCCAAATACAACAAATGATATGGTAACAGCAGACGGCTGTGGTTGTGCCGGAACACCAGTTGGTCCTACTTGTTCAGTAACAAATAGCGGTTGTAATATTACGATTACAGGATTAA
>CALGJS010000096.1 GCA_937927835.1 uncultured Saprospiraceae bacterium
GTTTGTCATAACTGCAAAGAATCCGAGTTAAATGGAGAATATATTCTATGTCCAAAATGCAAATCATTCAATTATAATCTAGACTGTGAACCGTCATTCAGTGGTGAATTCTGTTCTCATCTTGAGTTTAGTTTAGATTTCGATCAATTGGGAGATGAGAGACTTCGGGGTTTCTGGTGCGACGGAATTGACCAAATACCAATATCTCCTACAAGTTTATCAAAAGGGAAAATCCGAAAATCAAAAAAGTTAGAGACGAAAGCCTGGCTTGGGAAATCCGGACAGGAAGTTTATAGCATGACGATTGAATTTGGAAGGCTAGCTTTAGAAAAATATTTGAATGACGAAAGTATCAATGATTGTATACCGGAGGGGAATTATAAAAATTGGATAAGTGTAGATACGGTGAGCAAGAATGTAATAGTAAAATTGAAATGATAAATTTAAAGGAAATAACTGAGGCGGTAGAAATTAGACTTTTAGAGAAAAAATCAAAAGGTAACGAACTTTTATTTATTGGTTTTAATGAGTTTGACAGAAGCGATACGTTTTGGAAAAAACTAAATCAGCTGTTTAAGAAAATTCCTGAAATTGAATTAAACCTGTATTCATATTCTAAGGCTGAAGCAGATTTATCCTTCTTATCTTTTCTGCCTGATGTTAAACTATTAAAAGTATCGATGATTGATAATCTTTCAGAGATTAAAAACCTTGTCAACCTGAAAAGGCTATCGATATGGGATTCTTCCAAAATTATTGATCTAAGCTTTTTGAATGGGACCTTAGATTTAAAGGAGTTGTACATAACTAGTAAATGCAAGAAAAAATCTATTATGACCATTTCCCGGTTGGAGAATTTACAATCTCTAACCATTGAGAGAAATTCAAAAGTTAGTTTAAGCTTTTTAAGAAAAAACGAATTAAAATATTTAGCTATTGATAATTTGAATTTTGATCAAATAGAATTTAAGGATGCATGCCTGAGACTTACTGCTGTTGAAGAAATTGGTTTGATAAATATTTCAGCATTAGATGTTGATTCGTTTTTCGAATCTTTGTCACTTGTTCCGAAGTTAAAATATCTAAGGTTTGATACTAAGAACTTTCCAGAAGATTTTAGGCCTGATCGTCTGAATCTTAGAATTAAGAAATTAGGTTTGGCTATTCCTCATTGCACCAATTTGGTTTGGATAAATCATCTAGTTGATCTTGAAGAGTTATTTATCGGAAATTCACGATTTATACAGCTTAAGGAAGTTGCTAAATTACTTGTTCATCCAACGTTAAAATCAATTGAAATATTAACATTGCCATCCCTTTCTACAGAGAAATTGACATTCACTTTTTGTGTCGTTACAGGATTAGGTGCTATGGTAAAGTCTGAGTCTAATATTTTTAAATTATTTTTGGTATTGGTAGTAACCGTTGTGTTTGAATATATTTTTAAAGTTGTCTCCAATTGCTCGCTAGTGGTAAGGAGAATATCGAGTTTTAAATCACCGTCAATATCCGCTAGAATAGCAGGTCCGCAATGGCTACATTCAAAATTGGCAGAAGTTTGTTCGTTAAAATTTCCCTGTCCATCATTGAGATAAAATCTGGTATATCCATTTGAATCATTAAACAATCCTAAACCTGTAATAAGCATGTCAAGGTCATTATCTCCATCTACATCTGCAAAAGCAGCAAAGCCATATTGAACTCCGACAAATGGGGTATCTTCTTTCAAGAAATTTCTTATCGCCATTCTGATAATTGGTTAGAAGAGTTACAACAGCTTTGTGCTTCTTTTGGGGTCGCCTTGGTTTATACGCCTAGCATTGCCAAAGCACCCATCTATGGGGCTACCCGATGGATCAAAAACAATAGTATTCCAATTATCCAATTAACCGACCGAGAAAAAGATTGCCATGCTTTTTGGTTTACCTTCTATCATGAACTAGGTCATATTTTATACCATGGTAAAAAAGATATCTTTATTGAGGGAATTGATAGTATTCAACCAGACAAAGAAAAGGAAGACGAAGCTGATGCTTTTGCAGCTCGGATGGTAGTATCTTCAAATTATTCGGTAATTTTTCTTGCATTTACGTTGTTTTTTGTTCCTTTTGTTGGCAAGCATAAAAAGGATGCTAACTTAATTTTAGGTTGGTTCGCTTCTTATGTTATTTTAGTGATTTGGATAACTATTATATGGTGGGGTAAGGCTTTGAGAAAACCGTGAGTAAGCACAGCGCAAAACAAGTTTTCTTAAACCGATGAAAGGCAGCGCTATTATCACCTAAGCTAGTAAGTAAAATGTATAATTATAAAATTGGAAGATTAGTAAGTTCAAAAGCAAATCCTACATTTGGAAAGTTGCTGGCCAAGCTTGTAAAAAGGCTGAGGGAAGAGAATGCGAGTATAACCTACTTTATTTTTCCAGGAGTTTTTTTTTGAATTAAATATTGATGAACGAAAAATTACTACAGACGATTTTGATGAAAATTTTTTTTATGACAAAATTGGAGAAGCTTTTCATAAACTACCGAAGAGGTTGTTAAAGGAAATAAAAAACGGGTTAAATTCTTTAGTATTGGTATAGATGGGATTTACGAAAACAATAGGGGAAATATCTATCCAATTATTCAAACTGTTGTCCTCTATTCCCTCTGCTAGTGGTATTTACTATAATAGCGGAAAAAAAGTTGATGTTGAAAAGATAATTGAGAAGTCTGAAAGTGAGGATGTGTTTACGTTGCGATATTAATTTTTTCAAAGTACTGGAAAGGTATCTTGTTTATGCTAGATGGGTAATTTTATTCAACGCTTCAGAATACAACGAGCAGACGAATGCATATCAAGGACAAAGTGTCATCATTAAACATGAGATTGTTTATTAATTTATTTACCTAAGGAAAAGCTCGTTTATCTATATTAGGTGAGCGAGTTTGTTCTTTAAAGCGCTTTTATTTTGAACCAAAATATGTTTTAGAAATAATAAGAAAACAAGTTATCTTTCATATTTTCTGAACAACTATTCAATCTTAGAGATCGGCATATATCGGCTATACTTACCAAAGAGAATGGGTGTTTGAGAATGGTTGCTCTGCTCGATTACATTGTTGCGAACAAAGAGAAACAATTCTGTGATATCCACAATTTTATCATTGTTAAGGTTGGCATTTCCAATCATACCACTGACTAAATAATAAGTAAAAAGTCCATGTCCGAGTGATTGTCGTTCTTGAGAATATTCTCGTGCAGTAGAAGACATCAGGACCGCAATATTACTACTTCGGTCATTAAAAGCTTTAAATTGATTTTTCATCGTATGTAGATTGATCCGTTGTTTCGATTTTAGTTTAATGTTCATATTGCTAAAGCTTGGAAGTTGAACTTCTTTCTTTTCTTTTTGAGTGGATTTGGCGGAAGCCTCAAAAGCTTTAATACTACCGGCATGACAAGCATCTGCTATACAAATTTTATTTTGAGCCCGTGAACGTTTAAATGCTCCTTTGACTCGATCATGCGAAAGCATTCGATTGGAATCATAACTGACAAAAGCACCTGGTACACCATGCCCCGAAAAGTAAAAAATAGCTCGATCCTTAGTGCCTGCCTTTCGATACATCTTATCCATCGCCGCTACGATATTTTTAGCTGTGGCTTGTTTATCGTAGAGGTAAATAATATTTCCAGCCGGAACACTTCCTCCTTGTGGGCTGATTAGAAATTTATAAAACAACTCTGCATCATCTCTGGTAAAGTTGAGATCATTCCCCGTTCCAGGATAATCTTCTACTGCTACAATGACCGCATAGGTTTCATTATAGGTACTACCAATAAAGGATTTTGTTTGCGCTTCCAGCGTATCAGTCATTGGATCAGAAGCATCAACCGGCGCATCATAAATCTCTGGTTTTTTCCCAGTCCACCATCCAGTTACGTGGGCTTTGTCTTTATAATACATCGTTCCGAGTCCCATTGGTTTTGGACCATACGTATCGCCATGATAATAGCTACTATCCCGATAATGTAAGATCCCATAGACGAGAGTATCCTGCTCGTAGATGCCATGCTCCCGACGCCCGTCTTTGTATACGAGCGTACCCGTTCCGTGGCGGAGACTGTTTTCGTAATGACCAATATATTGACTGTCATCAGGGAAAGTGGTGCTTCCTTCGATCAATTGTCCCGCTTCCCAAATCCCAGTTTGGATCTGCCCATTGGCAAAGGTAAACGTCCCAAAGCCATGACGCTTTTTTTCTTTCCATTCTCCAGTGTACTGGTGTCCGGCTTCGTATTGAAATATACCGAATCCTTTGGCGCAGTTGCCGGTGAGGCACTGGGCGGGGAGGGTGCTTAGTGCGATAAGCACTAGGGCTAGGGTGATGAGTAGTTGTTTCATATTTCTTCTTTTATTTGATTAATGTAGGAAAGGGAGATTTGGTTATCAAAAAGAAATCAATTTTCGGAAAGGAGATTAGACTTGACCAAATCCACCTGCGCCGAGTTTGTCGGTGGAGGGATTGTAGTGGTAACGTTCTCTAAATTCTTGCTCTGTCATTGGTCTTTTATTTTGTTAAAATCATTTTTTTGGTGGCGAAATCACTTCCCATTTCTAATTGGCAGTATAGTGTTGGCCGTGAACCTTCAAGTTCATCAACCTATTTCAAGTCCTGCTTTCTAATTAGAATTTCGTTATATCCACGCTCAAAATTTCGTTCAATCGATTTTAGTACTCTACCATTTACATTCATAATTTGTAAAGTAGCCTTTCCTGCTGATGGCAAATTGAATCCGATAACCGTTTCAGTTCTAAAAGGATTTGGTTTATTTTGCATAAGTTCGAAAGCAATGGCTTCAGAAGATTGATTGGTAGTCGATGATTCCTTTTCTTTTTCTGGAATCTCTGCTAGTTCTTGTAGCATTTTATCACATTTAGCAATCAAGCTTTTTATGGTTTGATTATTATCAAAACTAGCTGCAGCTTGATAATGTTCCTTAGCTAAATCATATTTCTTATCACTATAAGCAGCATCGCCTTTCTTTGTCCATTTGTCGAATGCTTCTCGGTTATTACGTGCCTTTTCAGCTCGCGCGTCTTCGGCTTTTCGTTCTTGTTCCAACGTAATTTTCTCAATTGCTTTATTTGCTTTACCCCGATATCTTCCGGCTGGAAATTGTCTTAAATAATCTTGGTACACTGCTACCTCTTTTTTCCGTTCACATCTTTTCCACACCTTATCCTCATTTTCTATTGCCTTTCTTTGAGCTTCTGCTTCTTCCGTAGATTGATTTTCTTTTAAAACTGAAATTTTCTCTTGTGCAAGTTGTACGTAGCTTCCGTCAGAATAGGTGTTTACATAATTTTGTAATGCAGTAATGGTATTGGCCTTCTCTGCTTTTGACCAATCCTCTTTTTCAATTTTGCGAGCATTGCTAACGATTAGTCTCAATGATTTTAATTGAGTAGTCGCTTCATTAGTAAACTTCCCTTGCGGAAAAGCTGCTAGATAAGTGATATAGCTTGTTGTATCTTTTTTGCTCAAAGTCGAAATCCACAAATCTTGTTCACTCATTTTTTCTCCACCTTCTCGCAACATCAAAAACACGCCAATCCCAATAGCCACTAATAAACCTAGTCCGCCTAAGATCATCGGCAATTTACTTTTCTCTTTTTTATCTGCAGAAGGAGGATTGATAGATTTTTTCTCTTTCTCTTCAACTGATGTTACAGTAGAAGTGGTAGACCTTCGTTCTGGCTCACTGACTATTTTTTTAGCGGCTTCTTGGTCTTCTATTACGGTTTTTTCAAAATCAAAACCAGTTGGTATTTGTCCAGCCATTATTTTTTGCAAGCCCCTTATATTTTGTACCCGCTTGGTTCGGTCGGGAATCAAACAGGCTTTGATAGTTGTTTGATAGGGGAGTGCGATGCTAGCGATATTAGAAGGGAGTGCACCTCTTTTAATTTTAGCATAAACCTCTTGCCGAGCATCTTCGGTTTCGCCTTTGGCGGTAGTTGCGGTGAAGGGACGATCCCCCGTCATTAATTCGTAGAGAATTACGCCAAAACTCCAGAGGTCAACATTGGCTCGTACTTTTTCGCCTGCTAATTGTTCTGGTGCCGCATAGTAGGCGGAGCCACCAACAAAACTGTTAACAAAACTACTGTTTTCAAAACTGTCTACTTGTCGAGACAAACCAAAATCTGCGATCTTAGGAATGTATTGGTCGCCCCGTTTGGCGATCAAAATATTACCCGGTTTCATATCCCGGTGCATGACATTGTTGGTATGTAAAAAATCTAGACCGTTGAGAATTCCTTCAATCAATTGTTTCTGTTGTGTTGGATTTAGATTTCCTTTTTTAATAATAGTAGCCAGCGATCCTTCTGGATAATATTGGAGAATACCAATGTCCTTAGCGCCTTCCATACCGCTGATTCGGAAACAACTTTCGTAGTTCACGATATTCGGATGCGCGGGAAGTTTGTTCGCCAACTCGACTTCTTTCATCAACGACAGATTCTCTTTACCATCAATCACCGGAGCGATCTTGATCGCTACCTCTCGATCATAAACGGTATCGTAGGCTTTGAACACGGAGCCGAAACCACCTGCTCCTAGCTTGTCGGTGGTGGGGTTATAGTGGTAGCGGTTTAGGAATTCTTGTTGGGTCATTTAGTTTTATTTTTTTTATCTAAAATTTCATAAATAGAATTTCCCCATTCAATCCGCTTCTGACCCATTCCATCTTTAGTTGTTAACCGAAGTTTTCCTAATGTTTCTATTGCGTTTTCTAAGTCATTACCAATAAATCGTAAAAAGGCATAAGTGATCATTCCAGTTCTATGAATACCAGCGGAACAATGAATATATATTTTTCCCTTACTTTTTAAGATACTTTCCATTTTTGAAAAAAGATTATTAAGGTCATTTATCTTTTTCTCACTTGGCTGATTGGCTGATTCCATGGGATACCACAACCATTCAACATTATGTCGTTTTTAAATAGGTCACGGATAGTTAATTATTCGGTGTCGCGTAGAGATAATAAAATCATGCCGTTTTAGTTAATTGTATTTGTTAATATTCTACCATCTGTAGTATCAATTCTTTATTAGATTTATTGAACTTGCATTACTAGTCTAAAGCCAATCGTTCCATCTCGATAGTTATGACTGATTATTTTATTATAGCAATGGAAGGCTTGTCTAGGAGTTTGGTAGCTACCACCTTTTACAAGTATATGTTGCCATCCAACTTGTAGAGGGTCCGATTCAATAGCAGTATTATTTGGCCCTTCTAAGGCAGAATAATAAGGAGAAACCAATTCCGCAGCATTGCCAAAAAAATCATAAAGCCCCAATTGACTCCGGTCTTTTAATGCTACTTGCTGAAGTGTGGAATTGCTGTTTTGCCGGTACCATATCATATTGTCTAGCTGGCAAGAATCGGTAGAATAAGAAGGAAGTTGGTCATTCGTTAAGTCAGCAACGTAATTCCACTCATTGATGAAAGGAAGTCTGAATTTCTTGCCGGAGATTTGATTTAACTGATCAATAAATGACCAGACTTCGTAAGTACTAAGATTACTAACGGGCTGTAAATCAGGACCTATTTTCTTTTTTTCTTTCATAATAATATTCCATTCTTTGATAGTGACTTCGTATTTGCTAATAAAAAAATCGTCAATCTTTACTAATAAAAAATCTGCTTCTGAAAGCGGTAAATTGTTTTCATCATATTGATAGGGTGTATCAAAAGGATTGATTTCAATGGTGGCCTTTGGGATATAAACCATATTTTCAGTGATTGTAAAAATTAAGTTTTCTAAGTCATTTTTTTCTTCAGCATTTAGTCTGATCGAATGGGGTGCACTTCCAAATTGAGCAGCATAGTTGGGTAAAAGGAGTACCAATAATATCACAGATAGACTAAGTGGATAATTTGACGTATTTATTTTTTTCATAAAAAATATTTTTAATCTATCTCAGCAACTACCCGAAATCCTAAAAAATTGGCGGCCTGATTAGGTTCTAATCCTATTCGTGTTTCTATCCGACAAAGTTCTTCTGTAAAATTAAAACAACCTCCTCGAATAGATCTATTGATACCAGATGACGGCCCCTTTGGGTTATCTTTGTTGCTATCTTCATAGTATTCTTTATCAAAAAAGTCACTACAAAATTCCATCAGGTTACCACTCATATCAAATAAGCCCAATTCATTCGCTTGCTTTAAACCTACCGGATTTGTGGAGTGATCGCTATTCGCATTATACCAGGATAGTTCGTCTAAATCGGTACCTCCTGCAAATGGGTGCCCATTACCTTCGTTACCACCTCTACTAGCAAACTCCCATTCTGCTTCGGTAGGAAGTCGGTATTTATTGCCCGTAAATTCACTCAGCCAATCACAAAATGCTTGCGCATCATCCCAGCTAATATGGGTGACTGGATGATTACCTTCTTGTTTGTTTTCTCCTTCTGCATCTTTTTTCCAGGTGGCTCGCTCGATTTTCCTAATTGCTCCGTAATCAATCTTTAAACTATAACCCGACTCTTGTGCGCTGGTTTTATAACCGATACGATCCACGAATTCTTTAAATTCTCTAACGGTGATTTCATACTTGTTGATTTTGAAACTGGAGACAGATACTTTATGTACTGGTAGTGTCCCTTCAAAGCAATCATTCTTTTTTACTGAACAGCCCATTTTAAAACTGCCACCTTCCACCATAATCATATTAGATTCCAAGTTTTTTATCACTTCGGGGAGTTCTGAATTTGTAGAAGCTGTTGGATGAATAAATCCAAAGAAGAAAAACATCAGACCGATAAGAACTAAGTAGGGTAAATATTTTATTAAAAAAACTGATTTCATTTTTTAAAATTTTTTGGTTTACAGAATTAAGGATTAAAGAGTTTCTAAACGAGCCATTATTTACCTTTTTTGGCTTGCTACAAATGCGGGGGGCCAGCAAAGTGCCATTGGAATTTTCATAGATTCCATTCCTGCATCTGTATAAAAATTAATGTACATATAACCAAAGTCCATGTTTACTTTTTCTTTTCCTTCAGTTCCATTTCCTATAGAGGCACTATGAGTTCCATCTTCCGTTAGTGGGGCACAACCGCTGTAGGAGACATTCCAAATTGCATCTTTAGGCTTTTTAGTTTGACCTTGAAAACTATTGGGCCATATTTGAAGTCTCCTGGTATTGCCCAGCGTGAACTCAACATTTTCACCCCATCCACCGCCGCCTGAACTTTCATTAAAAACATATTGTCCATCTAAAGTAGTTGTTACGTTGGCCATACCACCATCTCCAAATGATTTGGTGTAGGTTTTGCCAAGTTCTATTAAAGGGATAACTTCCAGAGCTAGCTTTGCCCGTACGTGCCCTTCAGCAGCAGCTTCCCTGAATAACTTCATGGCCTTGGATTTATTTTTTGTTTTACCACCAACTCCAAAAAAGTGAAATTGACCTAATCTATATTGAGCATGTGAACCAATGTCTATTGATTTCTCAAAATAACTTACTGATCGCTTCCAGTCTGCTTCTATACCATACCCAGCAAAATAAATTTCTCCAAGTCTAAACTGAGCTAACTGGCTACCTTGTGCGGCCGCTTTTTTAAATAATTCAATAGCCTTTTGATTATCTTCTTCTAAACCACCGAGGCCCCGGTAATACATATCTCCAAGATTTGCTTGTCCATTTGCATCTCCTTGATTGGCAGCCTTTCGATACCATTTGACTGCTTCTACCAGATCTTTGGATACCCCAGTTCCGTTTTCATAAGCCGAGCCTAAATTTACTTGAGATTTGCTATATCCTTGGTTAGCTGCTTTGAGATACCATTCCGTTGCTTTTTCCTCGTCCTTTGCCGTTCCTTTTCCAAATTCATATGCGAGGGCCAAGTTATTTTGTGCAACAGTATTTCCTTGATCTGCAGCTTTACGATACCATTTAAGTGATTCTACGAGATCCTTATTGACACCATTGCCATATTCATAAATAAATCCTAATCGATTCGCCCAAGTCTCATCTCCTTCATTTGCCATTTTCTTCATTTGGGGAATAATCTCTTTTAATAATCTATCTGCTTTAGCTATGTTTTTAGTTACTCCATTTCCATTGCGATACAAACTTTGTAACCCATAATTGGCCAATTGGTATCCGGCGGATTTAGCTTGTTCAAAAAAACTTTTTGCTTTTTGATAATCTTTTGAAATGCCATTACCTAAACTATAGCTCATTCCTACATAAAAACAAGCTTCCGCATTACCCATTTCACAAGCTTCTTGAAATTTTGGGAAGGACTTTTTATAGTTTGCAGCTGAATAGTACTTATTTGCACTTTTTAATTCCACTAGTCCAACATTTGGATTTGATGGAGGAGGTGTTGCAGGTGCTGCTGGTTGCGTTTCACTAACTATGTTTTGTTGGTTATCTGCTAGCGTTTGTATTTTACGTTTTGCCTCCGTGCGATATTGACCAACAGGATAGCGATCCAGATAGATCTGAAAAGCGGCTACCGTATTTGCTTCCAGGGTATTGCTCCATAATTGATCTTCGGCCTCCTTGGCTTTTTGTTCCTTGACTAGCCGTTCCTGAGCATCTTTTATTTCTTTGATGGCTAATTCTGCCTTTCCGACATATTGTCCTTCCGGATATTTTTTCAGATAATCTTCATAGACGGATATTTCTTTTTTACGTTCACAACGTTTCCAAACTTTGTCTTCTTTTTCGGCTGCCTTTTTTTGTGCTTCCGCTTCTTCGGTAGTTTGATTTGCCTTTAGCGCTGCTATTTTTTCTTGTGCGGTTGAAGCATACTTTCCATCAGAATAAGTATTTGTATAGTTTTGAAATCCAGTGATGGTATTGGTTGCTTCTGCTTTCGACCAAGCGGCTTCTTCTGCTTGTTGACGATTGATCATACTTAATCGCAAGGAGTCTAATTGAGCAGTTGCTTCGTTAGCAAATTGTCCTTGTGGAAAGGCCGCCAAGTAAGAAATATAACTGGTGGTATCTTTTTTTGTCAAAGTAGAAATCCACAAATCTTGTTCACTCACTTTTTTTCCACCACCTCGCAGCATCAAAAATATGCCGATCCCAATAGCTGCTAACAATCCTATTCCACCAAAAACCATTGGCAGTTTACTTTTCTCCTTTTTATCAGCGGACGGATTGTTTGTAGATTTTCCTTTTTGTGTTTCTCGATCGACGTTGGTGACCGTAGAAGCGGTAGCAGTTCGTTTTGGTTCGTTTACTACGATTTTAGGTTCTTGATGATCTTCTACGGTTGTTCTTTCAAAATTAAAATCATTTGTCGTCTGTCCAGCCATTATATTTCGTAAGCCTTTGACATCTTGTACTCGCTTGGTTCGGTCGGGAATCAAGCAGGCCTTAATCATCGTTTGATAAGGAGGCGGAACATTATGGATATTCGCAGGGAGTTCTCCACGTTTGATTTTAGAATATATCTCTTGTCGCGCGTCTTCGGTTTCGCTTTTGGCAGCTGTGGCGGTAAATGGACGATCCCCGGTTAATAATTCATAAAGGATGACCCCAAAACTCCAGAGGTCAACATTGGCCCGTACTTTTTCACCAGCGAGTTGTTCGGGGGCGGCATAGTACGCGGAGCCTCCAGCGAAACTATTGACAAAACTACTTTTTTCAAAACTCTCAACTTGTCGAGACAAACCAAAATCAGCGATCTTAGGAATGTATTCATCCCCACGTTTAGCGATCAAAATATTACCCGGTTTCATATCCCGGTGCATGACATTGTGCTCATGTAGAAAATCCAAACCATCGAGAATCCCATCGATTAATTGGCTACGTTGCGTCGTGCTTAGATTCCCATTTTTGACGATGGTCGCAAGCGAGCCTTCCGGGTAGTATTGTAAAATACCAATATCTCTGGCACCTTCCATTCCAGTGATCCGGAAGCAGTGCTCATAATTAACGATATTGACATGAGCCGGTAATTTATTGGCCAACTCTACCTCTTTCATTAAGGATAGATTTTCCTTACCATCAATCACCGAAGCTATCTTGATGGCGACCTCCCGATTATAAACCGTGTCGTAAGCTTTGAAGACCGAGCCGAAGCCTCCGGCGCCGAGTTTGTCTGTGGTAGGGTTGTATTGATATCGAGTTAAGAATTCTTGTTCTGTCATTGGTTTAATAAATTTAGATTTATTTAATGCGGAAAAACAAAGAGTTTGCAAGTGATTTTGATGATTGATTAGCACAACGTACTTCTATGTCGTAGAATGCAAACATGTCTGCTGGTTTAACGTTTTTAGCTAGTTCGGATAAGGACGTATTCTTGTTGAAAAGAATGGGGTCTTGTCTTTTAGGTAGATGTACGGCTTGATAATCAATAATTGGGCAATTGCATTTTAAACCTTTGTTAGCTAGATTAATAAAATCATCAGCAGTTAAAACAGCATCTTTATTTTGATCCATATTTCCAGAGGTACCCAATGCAGCAGAAGTGACTAAAGGACTCGCATTAGATTTTGATGGAGAGCCTTGAGACATAATTTCAAATACTAATGGATTTGAAATCCGACTTGCTGATTCACCAGGACATTTTACTTTTATTTTATAAAACATATAAAAATTACCAACCTTTGCCATCTTTACGAGTCGTTCATTTTGAGCGTTTAGAGTAGCACCCGAATTACGAGAACTAACAGGATCTTGACTAGGAACCAATCGTAACATTTCAAATCCCATTACGTCACATCCACAATTCAGACCTGCTGAAATAGCTGATTTAAATTTGTCTAGGGCTATTTTTCCACCATTTTGGTTGGCATAAGTTGTTTTATCTGATATAGATTCTATCTGAGTGTTGGCCTCTCTGAATTTAGATCCACGGGGGTATTTAGCTTGATACTCTTTATAAGCCTCAACGGTATTTTGCCGTTGAATGGATTTCCAAAATGTCTCTTCTTCTGCTTGAGCACTTTTTTCTTTTTCTGCCGTTTCTTGTGCAATACGTTCTTGTTCTTTTTTTAAATTATCTATAGCGACTTGAGCTTGATTGGCATATTTTCCAGCTGGATATTTTTTTAAATAATCCTGATATACTTTAATTTCTTTTTTTCGATCACAGCGTTTCCATGCTTTATCTTCTTCTACTTCTGCTTTCTTTTGTGCGGCCGCCTCTTCAATACTTTGTGAAGCTTTTAATTCTTTTATTTTTTTGGTTGCTTCTGTTATATATTGACCTTGTGGATTACTATTTTGATAACTCTGATAAGCAGCTATAGTATTCGTTTTTTTGGTCTGACTCCAAAGCTCAGAATCCTCTTGTTGATTGGCTCTTATAATAGTATTGAGTGAATCGATTATTTTATTCGCTTTGGTGGTATATTGACCATTTGGATAGGCAACTACAAGGGCTTTATAACTAGACAAGTCTTGTTTTTCAAGTGCCGTTATCCAAAGTTTTTGCTCGCTCACCTGTCCAACTGAACCATAGGTAATGTAGTAAGCAATGGTAGCTAGTAGTATACCAATACCACCTATAAGAATTGGAAGGAAACGTTTGTTTTTTATAACCTTAGTTTCATTCACTTGATTGGCTTGTTCTGCTTCCTCTTTTTTTTGGTTTACGCTAGTTGTTGGAGATTTGGCGAAAGATTCAACTTTTGTCTCTTCACTTTTTATATTTTGTTCTTTTGACGAAAAGGAATTGTCAATATTGGTTTTGTCTAAATCATTTTCGGAAGGGACTCTACCATTCAAAAGAGAAAGTAGCGTACTTACATTTTGTACTCGTGCTGTTCGGTTAGGGGTCAGACAGCGTTTGATCATCGTTTGATAAGGTTCCGAAACTTGGTAAATTTTCAAGGGGAGATTTCCTTTTTGGATTTTAGCATAGATTTCTTGCCTTGCATGCTCAGTTTCGCTCTTAGCAGCAGTGGCAGTAAAGGGTCGGTCGCCCGTCATTAATTCATAAAGAATTACTCCAAAACTCCAAAGGTCAACATTGGCCCGCACTTTTTCACCAGCAAGTTGTTCTGGGGCGGCATAGTAAGCGGAGCCTCCAGCGAAGCTGTTGACAAAACTACTCTGATCGAAACTTTCTACTTGTCGAGACAAACCAAAGTCCGCGATCTTAGGAATATATTGGTCTCCCCGTTTGGAGATTAATATATTGCCCGGTTTCATATCCCGATGCATGACATTGTTTTTATGAAGAAAATCCAAACCATTGAGAATGCCATTGATTAGTTGGTCGCGTTGTTCTGTGGTTAAGTTTCCTTTTTTAATGACGGTCGCTAACGAGCCTTCCGGGTAGTATTGCAAAACTCCGACATCGTAGGTGCCATTTGGAAATTCCAATCGAAAACAATCTTGGTAATGCGCCACATTAGCATGGATGGGAAGTTTTTTAGCTAGTTCCACTTCCTTCATCAAGGATAGATTTTCCTTTCCATCAATCACTTGCGCCATTTTAATAGCGACCTCTTTATCGAGTAAAGTGTCGTAGGCTTTATAGACTTGACCAAAGCCACCTGCTCCGAGTTTGTCAGCGGATGGATTATAGTGGTATCGGTTGGTAAATTCGGGTAGCGTCATAAGGATAATAAGGTTTATCAAATATTAAAAATGAGGAGCTATTCATGACTACAAATAGCTCCTTATGACCTGGTAATTGGTTACTCTTTTACGACATTAAAAATTTCTTCTACTTCATAACTTTCGACATAGTTATATTCGGAATAAGTTTTCCAACGTTCAATAGATTCTTCAATTCCTTTCATGGAACTTCCGCTAAAATTTTTCCAATAGATTCCTCCATCTTTCTTTTTTATCAAAGCAATCGCTTGGTAGTGAGGTGCTTGTACGGTGTAAGTCCAATAATCTGTTCGACTTCCATATTTTTCGTTTATGAGATTACTTTCTACCAACCAGCTTTTTTCTGGATCTACATCATTGACTAAATGGTAAGCACCTTTTTTGATTACTCCTTTTTCAGAAATAAAAATAATAGTTACACTGTTTGCTCTGTAGGTATTAATTTTTTGAGCGGAAACCGTTGTGATAGTTAATAGAAGAACTAGAGGAAATAGAATTGATTTTAAAAAATTCATTTGATTATAATTTAAAAGTTAAAAAATAGTATGCGTAATTTAGATGTCTACAAAGAATGGAATTAACTGACCAACTCTGATTGGGTAGCCATCTATAAATAATACAGGTTCTGCCAGCATATTTGTCCTTGCTGGTTGGTATCTTCTACCGAAACGAGTATTCATCATTTGTCCTCTTTGGATTCTTAAGACCGAGTAAGGAAGGAAGAGATTCCAAGTCCGGTCCGTAGCCCTTCCTGGACGTAATCGCAAGGGTGGTGTGCCAGTCGCTACTTGTCCATTAGGCAAAGCATAGTTGAAATTAAAACTGGAGACGGGAGGTCCTTTCCTACCATAACGATCAGCAAAATATATATTGACCACAACGGTGGCACTTTGTCCTATATCTGGCGGTAAAGAAACGTCACCCTGAATGGTCATTTTTGCGGTTCGAGGATCGAGCCTAGGATTATTAAACGTATTTTCATGCATGACATTAAGAATTCGAAAATCCAAGCCATATTCACTTACGTCTTCCGTAGTTAGTTCGTTTTCTATATTGGTTAGATAGTCGGGTGTTGGTTCCGTTCGATTCGGAGAATCTTTTAATTTTGGTTTAATGGTATAAGCTTCTCGAATAACACGATCGGCAATATTATAGCTAATCCACCCATAGCCATTATTGCCCCACTTCCGACCCCAGGAGTTGAGAAATTTAAAAGCATTCAATTCATCATCATATCCAACAATCAAAATCGCGTGTCCCATTTGAGAATTGGAACCCATTTGTCTATTCCAAATGTAGGGGGTTGAGGAGGATACAGTAAAGCCTCCGTCATAATAAGTTTTATCATAAGAGGTGGCAATGATTACGGGATTTTCATTCATCAACTCAGCCTTAATACTCACGACAGCCTCTTTTAAGTTAAGTCGTCGATAGGTATCAATTCGGAAACTAGCGGCTTCTGCTTTCTGTTTTTGATTCGGCTGAGTTTGTAGATCATTGGGTTGAAAAGGCATCGAAGCATAAGTGCAAGACCCTTCTCTTGAAAGGATATTAAACGCATCTTCAAAGTAGGTTCCTTTATTTTGCCCATCATTAATTTGATTGTAAACATAAGCAGGTGAAAGGGTATTATTGTGATTAGATTGGCTACTAGATAAACCTTGCCGGCGTAAATTATAATAGCTGAGACAGGCATAGGTGGTTGCAAATGCAACACAAGCGTTTTGCGGATTTTGGTCTCCAGCTGGTGGCATATAATCAGATAAATCCTTACGGGTTGGAGCTTGTCCGGCACCAAAGGGAAGTGCTGCTACTCCTATCTTTTGGTAATCCGCTTCGTCAGTAAATATTAATCCAGTGTTGACTTCTTGCGCATTAATTGACTGGATTGCAAAAAGGAAGACTAATGCATTAATTAATATTGTTTTCATGGTTATGATATTGATTTCAATTGGATTAAAAAAGCCGTATGATTGTCTTTCGATTGCTTCGCACATTTGTCTTTTATTGTTACTGCTTTGTCTTTTTGGAGTTTGTCAGTGTTAAAGACCGCTAGTAATTCTGCGTCGGTAAAACTTTCTTGAATGCCATCGGAGCATAAGAAGAATTGATCGCCTTCATAAAGGGTATCGATCAGATGAATATCCGCCTTAATCATTTTTGGTTCGGGACGTTCGGGATCTATTTTGGCAGCCATGGCACGAGTGATGATGTTGCGCTTAGGATGCGTGAGTGCTCGTTCAGGAGTAATTAGGCCAGCACCAACTAGATCATTTACGTGAGAATGATCTTTAGTTACATAGGCGATTTTTTGATTACGGAAAAGATATACTCGGCTGTCACCAATGTGAGCGATGTATGCATTTCCAGATTTTAACCATAGAAAGGTGAAGGTGGTACCCAATCCACTTGACATGGGTTCTTCCTTGATATAAGCATAAAGCGCCATCATTCCTTGATCGACTGCAGCTTGAATAAGGGCTGGTGGATCGGTCAGGTCTGTTTGCTGAAGAAGATTTTGATAGACGGTTTGACAAACTAATTTACTAGCTATTTCTCCTTTCTCTGCTCCACCAATACCATCACATACAATAAAGATATGTCCAATGTTTGGAATGTGTTTTTTGAGATTCTCTTGCGGGAACAGATAGTCTTCGTTGTTGGGCCGCTGACCAGTTTCAAAGATGGAAGCGATATCTAACTGGTATTTATTAATAGGTTGTGGTTCCTTTTTATTCCTGAATCCAAGGATTTTTAATATATCCATATTATGGTTGGTTTTTTAGGTTAAAACGGTATTGCGAAAACTAGTTTGTGCTAATTCATCAAAGACCGATTTGGCGGTACGTCCATCTTCATATTTTATAAAAATAAACTTGGTACGGCCCATTTGAATTAGGTCGTTGTCCCTAAGGTAAATGATGTCTTTGTGGTTGTATTTACGAGGTTCTGCATTGAGAAAGGTGCCATTGGTACTTTTTAAATCCTGCATTAAATATTGTAACTTTCCCACTTTATTTTCTACCACTTGAATCCCACAATGTTTACGGCTCAAATAGGTATCGGTCGCATCAATAGTGTGGCAACCTGGACCGGTTCCTGGTTTTCGACCAAAAACATTATCTCCCTTGATGAGGGTGTAAACCTGATCTTCCACATTTTCATCGTGAATCATTAACCAACCTGGAGGGTGTTCTTTTTGATTCATCTGTAGGTCTTCCTTTTTTATTTTTTGTCGGACCTTACACTTCGGACATTTAAAGAGATAGTTGGCTTTTTCCAATTGATCTACGTCCAATTTTAAAGTCACACCACAAGTATCGTTTTTGCAGGAATAGTCGATTTTTGTCATAAATTTCAAACGGTTAGGGTCATATTAAAAATAGCAAAAAGGCGAAGGATTTCATCGAACATTATTCTAAGTTGAAACGATATTCGATGAGTATTTTAAAGTATTTCGTCAATGTTGCCATCTTCGTCAAAATCACTGGCTAAAGTATCAGCCTCTCCATCCATGTCCATATCTATGATATATTCTTCAGGTGTGCCATTTTGATTATGGTCCAGGGCAATGGTTTCCGCATAACCATCTTGATTGGCATCGAGGAGAAACTCATCAGGCGTACCATCCGAATTAGAATCATTCATCGCTACGACTGAAGGATCATTCATGATTTGAGATATTTCGGGCTCATAGGCCTCAGCTATTTGTTCATCGCTAGAAGCATTTTCGACACCATCCCAGTCATCGACATTGTCGTTACTGGTCATACCCGGAATATCTTCATTGTAGATAGCTTCATCGTAGATAGGTGTTTCTTCTGCAGGGCCAATTGGGTTTAACTCAGAGTCAATAATTGGCTCAGGGGGAGTATTGAGAGCATCTTCTGTCGATGTCACATTTTCTTCAACGATGGCATCGGAAGGAAGCTCATTGGCGTCCGTATTTTCATCACTAGGTTGTTCAACAATGGACTCAATTGCATTAATATTTTCTTCAGAGAATTCATTGGCTATTCCTTCGACGGGCGTACTAATAATCTCAATTGGATTTAGTGGGATGGATTCTATAACAATATTTTCTGTTTCATCGATGACTTCCTCTTCAACTGTCTGTTCATTGTTGGTAATAAACTCATCTGTTATACCGTCCTGATCCAAGTCCTCTTTTTGTACATCCACAATACCATCATAATTGGTATCCTGATAGACGGTTTCTGCTATGCCATTATTATCATAATCCACAGCGATGATATCTTCTTTTCCATCATTATTGGTGTCAATTGCATGGATGTCATTGATCCCATCTTCATCTAGATCTAGGCTTTCAATAATTTGATTTTCATCAATGTGATGATCAAAGTTATCGTCAGTTGCCTCGACAAAGCTATCTTCTGCATTAGACTGTGTAAGTGCGAAAACATCGAAGTCATCTCCCGCTGTTTGCATTTGCTCTAAGAATGCATCCGGAGTGATCGGTTCTGATAATGCTTCCGAAGAATTTAAAGAGCCATCAATAGTTAATCGACCGATGGTATCTAATTGACCATCTCCATTAGTATCTGCTATTGTCAAATCAAAAGAGCCATTACCATCAGAATCAATTTCCAGTTTAACGATTTGATCTCCATCTTTAAAGACTAATGCTTCGGCATTTAAATCGTCGTCAAGATTCACGGATTCCATTTTTAGAACCTCTTGAACATCTAACGGTTCGTTGGTTACCGATTCGTGTTGGATTACGATTTCTTCAATTTTCTCGATCTGTGAGGTCTGTTCGGTAGAGGAGAGTCCTTCGTATTCGCTTCGGGTATAAGTGTTATAAACCTGTCCATGCCAAGCAAAAATACCTCCTGCTCCGACTTCGTCTCGGGCTGCCGCAAAAGCTTCATCAAAACTCATGTTGTCGTTGACATTACTAGCCAATTCCCCATTTTGAAGCAGTGCTTCATTGAGGTGGTTGGTAACGTCGCCACACTCCTCGTCAGGATCAATAATTGGATTGGAACCTTCCGCATCATTGCAACCATAAAGAAAAGTAACTGCACCATATAGTACTGAACCACCTAAGGCGCTGATGATTTGTGTGTTTCGTTTTTCTTTTGGTACCCAAAATAGTCTATTAAAAAAGCCTCTATTTTTCGGCTCATCAGATGTGTTTTTATGATGGGAGAGTCCTTCATGGTCTAGAGCAAATAAGGGTACAGGATTAGGAAAATTTTTGAGTTGGAAATTACCTAGACCTACTGTTTTAAAATCGATATTACTGGCGATATTGTCAGCAACTAGTTTAGAAAAATAAACACCTCCAGCCTTAGCAGTGGCTTCTATTCTTGCTGCTAGATTAACGCCATTCCCGTAAACCTCTTTATTGTTGACCGTAACATCGCCACTATGTATTCCAATACGTACTGGGATTTGTTCTGCAATCATGGCGTATTGGTATTCAAGTCCATAGGCCATAGCTCCCTCTATGCCAGGGAAGATGGCAATATAACCATCGCCCATATCTTTGACGATTGCTCCACCGTGTTTTGTAATCAGTTCATTGGCCTGTGACTTGAAAGTTTTTACCATGTGAATGCCATGTGCCTCTTCCTTGTTCATGATGAGCGAATAGCCTTGGATGTCAGCGAATAAAATAGTGACTAATAATTTTTTATCTGCTCCATTGGTAATGTCAACCTCTGTTTGGTGGTCATCATTGGTTTGGATGGTTGTTTTATTTAATTCTTTCATAAGGTTAACTTTAAGGTAGATTTTTATTGAAATTGACTATCTGATACTTTACTGAAATCGTAAAAAGCTATTTCACCCAAATGGCGCCACAGTTATGCTTTTTACTTTCTTTCAATATTTCGAAAGGTTGTTTGGGAAGCGGGACTTGACATTTAGGACAGACATAAGTCTTGGTTAAATGAAGTAATAGATCTTCTTTATCTTTCTGTTTTTTAGAAATGTTTTTCGCCGAGGTGGTAATGAATACAAAATAGATAGCGGCCAATGCACCAATTCCCATCATAACAATTCTTAACGCTACTGGTAGACTTGGTATGGCCATTCCAAGGATAAGTCCTAAGGTTCCAAGCGATGAGAAAATTTGTTTGATCCGTTGTTGTTTGCCGGTCATTTTTCCTAAGTCGACCGTACGACCAATATATTCTTCCCAGACTGCTTTAAGTTCTTTAAATTCTTCGGTAAAATCATTCATGGAGCGGATGCCAAGAAGTTGATCATTCTTGATTTTGAAGTTTGCCATTAAATCAAATGGAACGCTACCAAGACGAATTTTATCGCTTGATTTTAAACGATAGCGTTTGATTGGAATATTTTGGACAAAAGTTCCTTGCTTCGATGCTTTATCTTCAATTAGGATATCACCTTCTTCATCCTGATAGATAATTGCATGAACTGGATCAATACCATGTCCTTGTATTCTAATATCGTTGCCTGCAAAGGCTCCTATTTTATAACTATTCATGTTCTGGGAATTACGAATATTGTCAATATTTGGTCCTACTACTGTGTTCAGTAGATATATGTATCACTATTACTTGTGGTTATCATTTTTGCTAAACAAAAATGAAATTAGGTTCGTGGATGTTGAACCGGTGAGTTATTGTTTGGGTAAAATGGATGGTTGTTTCTAGGAAAAGTCTTTAAACATCATCTTAAAAATAAAAATATTATATCTAAAAAAATAAACAAATTAAAGAATTTTTTTATTTTTTATTTTTGTTATTTGTTTAATCAATGTTTTTGCTTCTTTTTGATACAAATTTTTTGTTTTTGATAAATCATTTAATAGCGGGAGACATTTGTTGTTGTTGTCAAAAGCTAAAGCAATTGCTAAATACCATTTTATAGTTGCTGTGTTATTGGCAGCATAGATTGTTTCTAATTCACGAATAGCCTTTTTATGTTCATCGTTTATTATATAGGCATTCGCTAAGAGAAATCTAGCATGCTCATAATTAGGATTCTCTTTATCTATTTTTGAAAAAAAAACAATGGATTTATTGTATTCTTTCTTAGTATAAAGCTCAATTCCTTTTAGATAGTATTCCTTATTTTTATCAAAAGATTTGAACTGATTGTTTTTTTGTAATAAAGTTGTTGGAGCTACTGAATAGCTAGCAATTGCCAGTTGATGATAATTGGTCGTATCCTGAAAATTGAAAATTAAAATAACCAATAGACTTATAGCAGCCGCTATGCTTAGTATAACAATACGGCGATTCTTTGTTCTTTGTTGCCTATTTGCGGAAGTAATAGCCTTTGCAATACGCTGTCTAGTGAGCTGTTCTGCTGTTAGCTGAATACCTTTTATTAGTAGCTCTTCTTCTTTCCAAGTTTGGGGATCCATGTCTGGCAATGGGGTAGAATGGCCGGCCAGAATATGTCGCCAAATAACGGCTCGTTTCTGATCAGTACTCATACTTGGTTATTTTCTGTTGTTAAAAATACCATAGTACGGAGCTTTGTCATACAACGATGCATTTTTACCTTTAAGTAGTTTGGAGAATTATCATTCAACAGGCCGATTTCCGCATAACTGAGTTGTTGGTAAAAATATTGAGTTATTAGATTTTTGCATCCATTACCAAGTTGGAGAATCGCTTTTTTTACTGATTCTAGCCGTTCATCTTCATCGATAAGAGGTGATTCGGCGATTCCTTCTTCTTGACCATTTAGACCTGTAAACTTCTTTCGATGATATTGAATATTGGTCCATTTATTTCGAGCAATGGCGTAAAATAAGGTGCTAAGTTTAGCAGTTAATTTAAAATTTGGTTGCCGAGATTTAGCGAGTAGTATGATGAGTGCATCCTGAAAAACATCTTCAGCATCTGCTGGTAAGCCACCTTTACTGGTAATTAATTTTTCAATCATGCGATAATAATTTTTATAGAAATAAGAAAATATTGCAGGATCTTCTTTTTTTAGCCCTTCCAAAAGCTGGGAATCCTGTAATTTTTTAGCATTTAAGAATCGCATATAAATGTATCTTTCCAAGTAAAGGTTATCACCTTCTTGTACTTTTTAATAAAAAAGAATTTTCGTATGAGTATTTTATTTTCAGTTGTTTACGAAATTTAGTCATCAAAGAAAGTACCAGAGTTTTTTAGGAGGTCCTAGGTTTTATTAATGCTTATATGTAAAATAAGATTTAATAGAATGAGAGAGGAGATATTTTCATTTGGTTTTTTGTTTTTTATAATGAGCTGTTTTTTCATTCAAAGTTGTCAGCTAATTTACAAAAACAACTAGGATATTAAACTGATAGTTTAAATATTACATTTTTTATCAGTAGTATCAATTCTATTTTGGTTTATCGAGAAAAACTACTACTTATAGTAGGGTGCTGAATCAATTTTCTTTCGGTTTTAAAAAGTGCCATAATTTTGTTTGGAAGGAAATCAAAAAACTACTACTAGAGGGGGCGTAAATCAAATTAATTATTACCACCTTTACAAACTGACAAACTCCTATATCCCCATGAATCATTGAAGATCAAATTCACGAGTAATTTCCTGTTATTTCGTGAATTTGATTTCAATTTTCTATTTTTGGTTTTTGAAATGAGGCATTTGTACCTTTCTTTTAAGTAAAATTATTCTATCATGCCATACGATATCATCATTGCAGACGATCATGAAGTGATTATCAATGGACTCATTACGATGTTAGGAAACGATTATTTTAACTTTCAAAAGGTAAATTCTTTATCGGAATTAGATTCTAAATTAAGCGACTCTACTCATTTACTACTATTGGATATTAATATTGGGGAGGTCAGTTCAATTAGTTCAATATCTAGTTTACGATCAAAATACCAGCAACTTAAAATTATCATTTTCACTTCTTATCATTCTCCTGCATTAAGAAGAGAAGCAGCAGCAGCGGGTGCACATGCCTTTTTGACAAAGGATACTAGCAAAGAAAAACTGCTGGATACTATCGGAAAGGTGCTAGATGGGCCAACGAATCATATTTTCCATCCACGTAAACAAATCATTCAGGAAGTGGCGCTTCAGGATCCCTTTTTAACAGATGGTATACTCTCAGAAAGACAACTGGAAATACTAAAGTTAGTTGCTCATGGAAATACCAGTCAACAAATTGCGGAAGCATTATATATTAGCAAACATACGGTACAGTGGCACCGAAAGAACATTTTAAGTAAATTAGAGTTATCAACCGTAGGTGAAATGATTCGTTATGCTTATGAGAAAGGGTTGGTTTGATTTGTGAATGGTTGATTTTGATTTTTTTAAAAAATAACAATATGTTTCATTCCTTTCGACATACGTAGGATATCAAAGGAGCCACCCAGTACTGCAACTCTGGAACGAATATTATTTATACCGATACCCATTCCATTTACTTCGTCTGCATTGTAGCCCTTTCCGCTATCTAAAAATTGAAGAGACACCTTTCCCATTTGGTCATCTAATGAAATACTTATCTCCTTTGCTTCGCCATGTTTGATGGCATTATTCATCAATTCTTGAATGATATAATAAAGGTGTTTTTCTTGTTCTTGATTTAAGAAAAGGGTGGAGGAGTAGTCAAAGCTTAGATCAATATCCGCATCATTTAGTTCAATCTGAAAAATGAGATCGTTGATCGCTTTTTGTAAGCCAAAGTCTTTGAGCATGGTTGGATTTAAAGCATGGGAAATATTACGAAGATCCTCTTGTACCGCTTCAAATTCTGCCATTAAATTATTCAAAAGCTCATTGCTATTGATTGCAGGTTTTAGTTTGACCTTCAGTTGTGCTAGGCGGAGACTAAGCCCATCATGGATATCTTGTGAGAGACGCTGGCGTTCTTTTTCTTGTCCGATAAGTATATTTTGATAAGCTTGGGTCTGCTCTTGAGAAAGTTGGATTTGCAGCTGTTGATTGTCAATATCTTTTTGATGTATTTTACTTCGATGGGCAGCCACATGATTTACTAAGAAGTAACACATAAATGCAAGTGCAAAATTGTAAGCAATGACATGTATCCACTCATAGACCAATAATATATGATCTCCATCCCCTTCGATAAAAATAAAAGAATAAATACTTAAACACTCTAATATAGTGAGGAGGACAACGTAGGCTATAATTACTTGGTTTTTCTTTAGCACTACAAATATAAATACGATACCTAATGCAAAAATTTTAAAAGCAGAATAATAGCGGTGCCCAAATCCCCAGTCCATGATTACAAATAAGGAAAGTATCGCCAAAATAAAAGCATGGTAAGAAATTTTTTCATACCCGTATATGCTTAGCGAAAATCCCAAAGTATTGATGATGAGAAAACTTATGGTTACTATGTAGTCTAGTTCATGAGGGAAAAAATACTCGAAGGCTAATGTAAGCAAACAAGCAATAATGCCTAGTTGCATCATTTTTTGAAGTAAGTTTTTAATGGCTTGTTCTTCCCATTGAGTTAGACTAGTTGCTATCATTTTTTTCAGGCTTCTTGGCTAAATTTATTATTTTCTATATTTATCAATAAATCTAAAATAGGTATAACGAGTACTTTAATTTTTTTTAATACCATTATATAAATATAGGTCAATTTTGTTTTTTAACCAAACAAAAAAACCTTTCTCCAAAAAAAAAATACAAGCATGCTTCTCAGAATAATCTCTAATCCAACACCACCGACTTCTTCTTTGGGTATTTTACCGAATACTTGAAATTCACCTGCTTGGTTTCATTTTTGTCCAAGGTCATTTTCCAGCGTAGCACTCCCGTATCATTATTTAAATCGGCTCCACCAGAAGATTCCTGTTTGACCTCAATATCGCTATTTGTCGTTAACGGGAATTGATCTTCGAGGATCAGATTAATAGCTTGTTTTTTCTTATTGCGAATACTAATATCCCAGGATCGGTAGTCCGTTTTTTTATTCCCAATGAATTGTTTTTTGCTATAATCTTTCTGCTTTTTTCGTTCTACGACGATTCCTTTATCCCGACCCAGTGAAATGTCTAGCGTGTCTTCCACTACTTGTACATCCAAGATAGATTTTCCGAGAAAAGTCCCTTCGAAAAATAAATTAGCTTCACCGCTTAGTAAATTAAGTGCTTCCCAACCCGTCACCTGCGCGGTAAGGAAAGCGTCGGGATCCAGTTTTGGTGCGCAGTAATATTCGTAATAAGCCGGGAGTTCATAATCTTTTACTTGAACGGTGTATTGCTTGCCGTTTGATGGAATAGTATAAGGAGCCGCGATCTCAAATTCCACGGTCGTTGCTCGTTCCGTTTTTTTAACCTCGGGTGCTCTCGCTTGGGCGATTCTAGCACTTGACGCTTTGTTTTTACTTTTCCTGTCTTTCTTTTTTCGTCGACCACCGTAGCCAAGGACAACTACCTCATCCAGCGCAACACCTTCTTGCATCATCACATCGATATTAGCACCATTTATGGGAATCTCTTGATTGTCGTATCCAGTGTAGGAAACGGTAATGCTTCTGGCATTCGGCGGCAGTGGTAAATTATAAAACCCATTGATATCTGTGACCGTACCGATCGTAGAATTGGTAACTACCACATTGGCGCCGATCAAAGCCTCCCCGGTATCATCTCTGATGAATCCTTGTACGCGAGCACCTCCATTACTGGAAGCGTAAGGTGTGCTTCCGTAACGCTGTGCTGCGTATGGATTATAGAAATCTAATCGCCAGGGGAGAAGGTTTGGTTTGGTACCTTGTTTGGAAAAGTCACCAGTAGATAAAGTCAGCTTTACCTGATCCCATGATTCTCCGCTGGTTTGAAAAACATTACCTTTATATTTCAAATTAATAGGGTTTTCAACATTCTGTACCCGTACATCATAATTAGGAAACCAACCTGCATTTTTCACTACGTAGCTAATGGTAAATTGTCCGGAGGTAGCTTGTTCACTAGTTACGGCTACTACGATCTCACTGGTGTAAACACCTTGTTCGGCGTTGAGTTCTTTTAGTTGTGCCGCGATCCTTGCCAAGCTATCCTGATCGGAAATCGCGGACTGTTGGATGGACAATGCTTCGAGTTTGATAGCTTTGAGTCGAGTCCTGTAAAAGGCTGCTGTTGCTTTTAAGTCTTCGATACGAACCCCCGTTTGGCTGCCGCCGATAGATTTATTGGTTAACAATAAAGATTCTTCTTCCTTGAGGACGGATAATAAGGCCTTGACTTCCATATCCTTTTCCTCAAGTCGCTTGCTTTCTTTTTCTAAATCCAATATACGTTGCGATTTAGAAGGCGCCTCAAAATAATTTAACTGATGATTAACCGAAAGGATGGTAAAGTTTCCTTCGCCTTTCATCTGAATACTGTTTTTATCAAGTTGGGGAGAAATACCAGTAAATATTAATAAGCTGTTTCCAGAAGCTATTGACGCATTAGCTGTACGCGTGATCTGGGCACCCACCCGAAAAACGGTGACTTTCTCGATAGCCGATTTCACCTTTATTTCTTTCGGATTGGTATCGGCAAAGAGTGAAAAACTTATCAATAAAAATAGGGAGATGATTGTTGTATGTTTCATGATGATTGCTTTTGAAAATGCGTAGAATAGAATCATTTTAGTTTTTTTTAATAACTTCTTTGTCCAATGCCGAAAATATGGATAAAAAATGAAAGAAACATAAAAAACTCATTCGTGCTGATAAGAATTTATTCACTTCAAAACCTACCGTTTATGTTTTTAGTATTTAAAATATCTACTCAATCTTAGAGATCGGCATATATCGGCTATACTTACCAAAGAGAGTGGGTATTTGAGAATGGTTGCTCTGCTCGATTACATTGTTGCGAACAAAGAGAAACAATTCTGTGATATCCACAATTTTATCATTGTTAAGATTCGCATTACCAATCATACCACTGACTAAATAATAAGTAAAAAGTCCATGTCCGAGTGATTGTCGTGCTTGGGAATATTCTCGTGTAGTAGAAGACATCAGGACCGCAATAGTACTACTTCGATCATTAAAAGCTTTGAATTTATTTATCGCCACACTCCTCATCAGGATCAATAATTGGATTGGAACATTCTGCATCATTGGAGAATAGCAAAGAATAAAAAAACGAATCACAGGGTAAAATTGAGTAGCAATATTGAGTTGTTTTATATTAATTTTGATCATTAAGTTAGAAAAAAAATAAAAAAATGAAACAACTCCTTACCCTATTTGCATTAGTCTTTTCTTGTTACATTGCTATTAATGAATGTAGCGCACAATCACCTGTTTTTGTTGAAAATACGGATTTGTTTGAAGACAGATCTCGTAGAAAATTTGGTAATCCTGTTATTGCTGACCTTGACCAAGATGGTTATCTTGATATATTGCTTACCGAGCATGCTCGTAGAGTTGAAGTGTACTGGAATAATGCAGGTACGTTTGAACATGGGAACTTTTTTATTACTGGAGACACCCACGGACTAGCGATTGGAGATTTTGATAGAGATGGATTAATTGAAGTGGTTTGTCAGCCTGGAGGCGGTGGTGGTGCTAATGCAAGAAAGGCAGAATTCTATAAGGTACACCTAGATCGCACAGTGGATAGTAAAGTGATTTTAGAAAATTTCGCAGCCGGTAGTGGTCGTGCTGGAAAATTATTGGATGGTAACAACGATGGTGCACTTGATTTATTTACTACTTTTTGGCCACAATTAGATGCCATACCTGAGGCACATAAATTATATAAAAATTCCGGTAACAGTGGTCTTCCTAATCCATATTTATTTATTAACCAATTACCTGCTGCCGATCGTTGGAATATTAGGAGTTCCTTAGCTGATTTTAATAACGATAATATTACGGATGCTTTATTTTATGGAGGAAATCAAATAGTTGCAGTCAAAGGAGAAGGAAATCTTGTTTATTCTAACGCCACTTCAGAAACATTAGGTAGTATTGCTAGCACAAATAATGTGAATAGTATTTCTGAAATAGATTTTGATAATGATGGTGATATGGATTTGTTTTTAACCAGATCAAGAACACCCTTTGGTTCGGAAAATGAATATGATGAAGAATTAAATAATTTTTACTTTTTTAATCGACAGGCAGCGAACCCCTGGGATTATGACAACTTAGAAATTGAGGGGAATTTTGAATTAGAGAATCTACAAATGGCTTTTCCTGATTTTGATATATTTATCGGTGCCGATAAAACAGAATACGTACGTACCCAAGATGCACATGGACATTTTGATATTACTTTAACACAAGAAGAAGCGGACGGTTTTCCGGCGGATTGGTCTCCAGAGGACTCTCCAAGAGGATTATATATTGGTTATGTAGGAGGAAATATTTGGCGTGTTGCTGGAAAAACAAATTCGGCTACTTCTGGAGTGATTCATAATGTACTGTCCGGAGCACCAACCATTCCACTAAATAGTATGCCCGCAAAATTACTAGAAAACGTAGATGGACAATTTGTAGATGTTACAACGGATTTAGGAATAAACATCCCAGAACAAACGACTAGTTCTGCCGTTGGTGATTATAATAATGATGGTTGGGATGATCTATTGGTTATTCGTTACGGAGACCCATCGATTATAACAGAACAAATTCTTTATTTAAATGAAAATGGAACCAACTTCGTTAGAGCAACAGATCATGGTATCTTTACCAATGAATTAGGGGCTACTGGGATGGGGGCAGAGGCTTTTGATTATGACCAAGACGGTGATTTAGATATCTTGTATTGTAATGAACGAGGAAGATGGCACCTTTATACCAATAATAGTAATCTCTCAGATAATAACTACGTGCAGATCAATATTGGGAGTTCTCCAACTTGTCTTTCAACTGCGGTTGGAGCTAGGTTATCCTTAACCATCTGTGGCCAAACGTATGAGCGGACTGTTGGCAGATCTTCTGCTCCATACTCACAGAGTTTTAACACCTTCCTCCACTTGGGACTTGGTCAATGTAATGAATCTACTACTGCCACAATTACATGGACAAATGGAGAAGAAGTTCAATTGGATATCACAGATTTGAATCAGATATATCAGGTTGGATTCGATGGACCATGTTCAGCTGTGGTAAATACGGAGTTTGAATTGCCTGATGATGTTGAGATATTTCCTAATCCATCCAACAATAATCTAAGGATTAAAAGTACTATGGATATTGATGCTATTTCAATTTATGATTTTACGGGAAAGTTAGTTTTATCAAAACAGATTAAAGAAACAAATCGGGAAGTTATTGATCTTAATCTGGATGCAATCAGTGGAGGTAGCTACATTCTTAAATTACAATCTTCAGGAAAAACCTTTGTTAGAAAAATTATAAGACAATAAAAAAATAGAGGATGCTCGAAGTATAGAAGCCTTTAACTTAACAGAAAATAAAAGTAGAAAAAAATTAATAAGCATCTAGGAATTCCTTGTCAAACTGGTTGAGCATGAATTCAGGGATAGGCTGCTTTTTATAATCTAAGCCTTCTTTTTTTAAATGGTTAATTAATTTCCATTTAGCTGTATGTTCTTCCGTACCAGGTTTAAATGGCATTCTTCGTAAAAAAGTTAGAATGGTTTGTGGCGGGATACCTTCTTTCATTGAGGGTTTGTCAACAATTCTATAGTCCATTCCTTTTTCAAAGATATAGTAATTTGTGATGTGAATTCTTTTGTACATTAAAGCTGTGAGTAGCGGTGATTCAATGGTACCCTCTGAATGTTTTAGGGTATAATTAGTGTCTGCTCCTGCATTTACCAGCAGTTTTACATTTTTCAAATTAGTTCTAGAAGCCATGATAAGTGGAGTACGATGAGTATATCTGGAAGACTCACTGTTGGGGTTACCACCATTGGCTAATAAATACACCATCATACTATTATCAGTCATACTAGGTATAGCAGAACAAGATGATAAAAAAGCAGAGATGCCGGCGCTGGATTGTAAGTTGGGATCAGCGCCAGCCTCTGTCAAAATTTTTACCGCTTCCATGTTACCTCTTCTATAAGCATAGAGGTTTAGCGGTATCTTTCCTTGAAAATTCAGTAATTCAGCAGGAGCCTCAGCAGCCCAAGCACGTAGTGCATTATGATCTTTCTCAACAATGGCCTTAGCTGCTGTGTCAACAGGCGTTCCTTTATATAGGGTGCCTTTTGGTTCAGTGCAGCTCAATATTCCTGAAAAGATTAAGGCTAC
>CALGJS010000097.1 GCA_937927835.1 uncultured Saprospiraceae bacterium
TTTGCTATTTGCTATTTGCTATTTGCTATTTGCTATTTGCTATTTGCTATTTGCTATTTGCTAATTATTGCCCTCAGCTTCCGCGTCTTTTTTATCACTTTTTAGCACTTTACGACGACTTTTTAGCGGCATGTAACGATAAGGTTTTTCTTGGAAGTCCGTCAACACTTTATTTAAAGCTGCACTGGTTTCAGTGATATTTTTATATAACTGATCATCGTTAAGCATCAAACCGATGGTTCCTTCACCATTTTTAATACCTGTAACCAGTTCGTTCAAGTTGGAGACCATTTTGTCGGAAGTTGCAAGCGTAGTTTGTAGTTGCTTAACCGCTTGATTGGCAGATGCCAAAGTAGTATCCGCTTTAGACATGGTATTGCTTAGTTTCATTTGACTAAGGTCATCTGAAAAGACTTTTGCATTATTAAGAATACCAGTGATTTTATCGTTATTCTCAGCCAAAGTATTGGTCAAGGTAGCCATGTTGGACATGGTCGTATTGAGATTTTTTGCGTTACTGCTCATAATGGATTCGAGCTGAAGAGTAGATCTTTTTAGGCTTTCAAGGGTAACCGATAGGTCGCGGATAGATTGCCCAATTTTATTATTAGGATCTGGGTCATTAATTTTTTGATTAACGGTATCCAACATTCCACCAAGATTCTCTCTCAAGGCAGAAGTATATTCCTGTAGATCTTCTTTAGGTAACATAGAACCTAATACACCGAGTGTTATTCCATTTAAACTTCCTCCATCTGCTACACAAGTAGTACTTTCACAGTTTTTGTTATTACCAATTACCACATAAGTACCTCCCATGACAGAGGTTCCAATTTCTGCACGAGCATCTTGATGGATTCGAACTTCTTTATTGATATGTAGCGAAACCAAAACAGAATTCATATCGTCTGGATCGAGCTGTACATCAGCTACGGAACCGACTTGAAATCCATTCATTAGCACTGGAGAAGAGGGAGAGAGTTGACTAACCTGATCATATTTTACATAGATCGTATTATCATTTGAAAAAACATTTTGTCCTTTCATAAATTTAACCCCGATAATTCCGATAATAACGGCTACAACGGCTAATATTCCTATTTTAATTTCGTTTGACATACATCAGGTTTTCCAAAACAAAGAGTAATTATGTGGTTTTCGAGGCTGTTCCAAAAAATCTGTCATTGTAGGATGCTAAAAGACGGATTTGGGGGAATAGTCCCTACTTTTCTAACTAATAAGCGGCTAAATTGTTCCAAGATTTAGATTCGATGCGCTAATTAGACCAGCTTTTAGGTCGACTTCTTTACTTGCCTACCTAATTGGTGGTGCAAATTTATGAAAAATAAAGACTTACCGTTCTGTTCTATGCCACTTCATTCGGTATATTTGCAGTTGGATCCGTGGTTAAAAGTGTTAAAGTTGATATATCTAGCCACAGAACCTGAATTCTCTCGTTTCTACTATGAAGCTGATTAGTAAGTTGAAGTGTAACTAAAACTCTAGGCATTGATTAAAATAGTACTTTAGAACATTGCCGCTTGCCGCTTGCTTCTGGCTATTTGCTTCCTTCTATCGCGATAGAAGAAGAAGAAGCAAATAGCCAGAAGCCAGAAGCAAAAAACATCCATGATATTTTTTTATTTTGCTTGGTAGATTTATTTTAAACTCTGATTCGCATTAACTTATTTTAAGGCGCTTTGTAGACTAAAACTATAAGATTTTTGATTTTTACACGGATTATATTGTTGGTTAGTTTGTTTTTTGGAGTTGTTGCTTCAGGAAACACACAGGTATTTTCTATTCGGGATACGGTTCCTGAAAAGCCTCAACAGCTTCGTATTGATAGCTTACCTAAAGTAGTAGATTCTCTTAAAATTCAACCCACTGATTTTTCTTCTAAGTTAGACTCTTTGCGAGGTGCTTCTCCTATGAGTGAAATATCTGGTTCAAGTGGCAGTAATTTTACGATGCTAAGTGGAGTAGATCCACGAGTGAAAGTAGCGGAAAATGGATTAGATGAAATAATTGATTATTCTGCTGTAGACAGTCAGCGGATGGATGTTAAAAATCAAGTGGTGTATTTGTATGGTGGAGCAAAGGTGGATTATGGAAATCGAATATTAACTGCGGATTATATTATTTTTGATATGAAAAATAATATCGCAATTGCAGAAGGTAGAATGGATTCCTTGACTAGAAAAGTAACAGGATTGCCGTTTTTTGAAGACGGAGATCAAAAATTTGAATCAGAGCGATTAAAATACAATTTTAAAAAAGGAAAAGGAATTATTTATTCCGCTCGGACCCAACAGTCTGATATGTATATCCTTGGAGATCGAACAAAGTATATCAGTCAAGAAACCAAGGATACGTTAGTAGGTGACATTATCTATTCTGCCAATGCACTTGTAACCACCTGTAATCATGACAAACCCCACTTTGGATTTCGAGCCAAAAAAATTAAAGTAGTCCCTGACAAGGTTGCCGTAGTCGGACCTTCTAACCTAGAAATTGCCGGTGTTGCGACCCCAGTTGTTTTACCTTTCGGATTTTTTCCTTTGAGTAAAAATAAGCAAACTGGAATGGTGCGTGGAACCTTTGAAAGGTCCGGAACCTTGGGTTTAGGTTTTAGAGGATGGGGTTGGTATTTTCCGATTAGTGATTATATGGATTTGACGGTAAGAGGAGATATTTATACCCGTGGAACCTACCGACTTTATGGAGATATGAACTATTACAAACGGTATAAACACCGTGGAAGTTTTAACCTGACCCTTACCAGTAATAAGCAAGAGGTAGGATTGGAATTCCTTCGAAATACTTCGATTGGTTTGAATTGGCGACATAATCAAGATGCAAAAGCTAGCCCGTCTCAAACTTTTGGAGGATCTCTAAATTTTCAAACAAATAACAACCAAGCAAGTACTTATAATGATGCCAATAGCCGATTAGAAAATACCATTCGTTCAAACATCAATTACAGCAATCGTTTCCCGGACAAGCCGTATACATTCTCTGCTGGACTTAGTCATTCACAGAATACGCGTTCTCGTAAAGTAACCATCGATTTTCCAAATGCAGATTTTAAGGTACAGCAGTTTTTTCCTTTTAAGCGGAAAATACCAAAAGCAAAACCGTCTTGGTATGAGAAAATTTCTGTCCGATATGATGCCAATTTAAAAGGTCGAATTTCATCAACGGATACAACTTTGTTTACGCAACAAACCTTGGATGACTTACAAGTTGGAATGCGACATAAAGCTGCAGCGAATGCAAGTTTTAATTTATTTAAATTTATTCAAGTCGGTCCAAGTATTAATTTGACGGAAGTTTGGAATATTAAATCTTTACAAAAAACACTTAATCCAGAATTGACTATTGAAGTAGACTCTATTCAACTTAATCCAGATGAGCCTAAGGTGGCAGTTTTTGATACGACTGCTTTTGGAACTGTAGAGGAAGCCTTGGTTTATGGTTTTAAACCTTATCGTTTATTCACTTCAGGTGTTTCAGCTTCCACCAAATTATTTGGAACGATGAAGTTTAAAAAAGGTTGGTTACGTGGTATTCGACATCAAATTTCACCTAGTATTAGTTTTAATTATACACCGGATTATACTTCTGGTTTTCTAAATTATTTTGAGAAAGTAGATACGGATATTCGTTCGGAATTTAATAATCCAGAAGAGTATAATATTTTTGGAGAGTCGATCTATGAACGACCTACTGCTGGAGGAGAGCAAAGAAATTTGAGTTTTAGAATGGGTAACTTAGTGGAGGCCAAATATTTTTCTAGAAAAGATAGTACTACCAAAAAATTTAAGCTAATAAATTCTCTCAACGTGACGGGAACTTACAACATGGCTAAGGATACACAGCAGTGGAGTGTGATTCGCTTTTCAGGTAACACCAACTTCTTTGATCGTTTGACTACTTTAACTTTTGGGTGGCAATTAGATCCTTATGCCTTGAATGAAAATGGTAGTCGTTCTAATACTTTTAATCTTAAGGAGAATGGTAAAATTTTAAGATTCGTTGATGCAAATGTTGGACTGACTACTCGAATGCCCCTCAAAAAACTGCGAGAGATTATTACTGGCAAAAAAACTAAACCTCGAACGAGGAGTAGTAGTGGTGCTAGCGCTAGCGGTCCGCCTCCAGGTGTAGGAGGATCGGGATTTGGAAATGAGGAATCGGCTCGGCAAACACAAAAAATTCAACGCCCGGTAAGTCTATGGGAATGGTTTGAAACGTTTACCCTATCACATGAATTCCGTGCTCGAGTTAGACGAATAGATGGAAGAGATACAGTCATTGTACAAACTCACGGTATTCGAACAAACGGAAATATTCAGCTAACCGAAAAATGGCGATTGAACTTTGGAAATATAGCCTATGATTTTAAAAATAAAGCTTTCTCTTATCCTAGTTTAGGCTTTTCCAGAGACCTTCATTGTTGGCAATTAGATATGTCATGGTTTCCTGAATCAGGCGTTTATTCTTTTTCTTTACGTGTCAAACCGGGTTCTTTAGGGTTTATTAATGTACCTTGGGGGAGGAATCGATTTGATGGTGGTAGGGCATTTTAGTGACGGGATTTTTGAGGATATTTAAGTATATTAATATTAGAAAAATTCAATTGCAAAATCAAAATCAAGCGCAAAATCAAACACTTCTATTGCGAAAGTTCAGCTAAATTCAACTAGTTCCTTAAATAATGGTGCGGTAACTTTTCAATTTCTGTGTGATAATCTAAAAATGCAGTTAGTTGGCCTGTTTGCTGGTTGGCTAGTTAGCTTCCCTTTAACGTAAGATACGATTGAGGGAAGCTAACTAGCTAACAGGCAAACCAGCCAACCAGCAAAAAATGGCCACTATATCTATTTTTCTAAAAGTTACCGTACTATTATTAATCAGATTCAACGATTCAACGATTCTCTTCTTTTCTTTTGATGTTAAAATAAGTTTCGATTTGTGCTCTTACAGGAATAGATTGTTTATTCACCACATATCGATTTTGTTGTTTAGCATCAATTACTCTGGATTTTACGTTGTCTTGTAATTGTAGTTTTATAAAGTTTAAAATTTCTTTTCTCAAGCTTGGGTCATAAATTGGAAAAGTCGTTTCTATTCGGTGGCTCAAATTTCTAACCATCCAATCAGCACTTGATAAATAAATATCATCCTTCCCATTGTTATGGAAAATAAAGATGCGAGAATGTTCTAGAAAGCGATCTACGATACTGACCGCTTGAATATTTTCACTGACTCCTTTTACTCCTGGAACCAAGGAGCAAATTCCACGAATGATCAATTTGATTTTAACACCTGCTTGGCTTGCCTCGTATAATTTGATAATCATTTTTTTATCCTGAAGACTATTGAGTTTCAGCATGATCTTGGCTGGCTTACCTTTTTTTGCATTTTGAATTTCTCGTTCAATTTTTTCTACCAATTTTATTCGAAGGTTAAATTGACCAACGAGTAGGTGTTGGAATTTTTGCTTTGGAACTTTTACAGTTTCTAAAAAAGAAAAGACTCTTCCGACTTCTCTAGTTAATCGTGTATCAGCGGTAAATAATCCAAAGTCGCTGTATATTTTCGCGGTTCCTTCGTGAAAGTTACCCGTACTTAAATAACTGTATAACTGAATTTGATCATTTTCTCTTCGAGCGATCAATGCAATTTTAGAATGTACTTTTAATCCAGGAAAACTATACCGAACATTTACTCCTGCTTTTTCTAATTTCTCTCCCCAAGCTAAGTTTGCCTCTTCATCGAATCTTGCTTTTACTTCTACAAAAACACTCACTTGTTTACCAGACTTAACGGCATCCATGAGGGCGTTCATGATCTTAGATTTTTTGGCTACACGATACTGAACAACTTTAATATGGGTTACATCCGGATCGGCAGCGGCTGTCTGAAATAATTTAACCACCGAATCATAGGAGTGGTAGGGAACATGAATTAGATGGTCCCGTTTTTTGATAGACTTAAAAATATTATTTGACTTTTCTAAAGTCTTGTAAGGGATTGGAGGTAAAGGATTATTTTTTAGGTGATCATATCCAAAATCAGGAAAAGAGAAAAAATCAAAATTATTATGATATCGACCTTCTGGTAATAAATCTAGCTTTTCTAGATCAAAAGTTTCACATAGAATAGAAAGTAATTCTGCAGGCATCGTACGATCATATACCAAACGAGATGGTGGACCTACATTTCTTTTAATCAAACTCTTTCTAATTTTCTGAACCAAGTCACCAGAAAATTCATCCTCAATATATAGCTCAGCATCACGGGTCAATTTGATAGAAAATGCATCAATTATTTCATAGCCAGGAAAAACAAAACCCGCTGCAAAACGAATAACATCATCGATCATAATCAAATCGTGTTTCCCTTCAGTAGACGGAAGATCCACAAAACGCGGAAGATGATCAGAAGGAATTTTCAAAACAGCGAATCGATCTTTGGTAGTGTCTTTTAACGACTCTTGCATCTGTAGTGTCAAGTAGAGTGCCGCATTATTGAGGAAAGGCTTAATCTTTTTTGGAACCAATAATACTGGCTGTACAAACGGTAGTAAGTTTTCTTCAAAATAGTCCAATAGAAACTCACGCTGTTCGTTTGACAAATTTGTTCTACGGAGCAAGTTAATATTATACTGACTGAGTTCAGGAACAATTTGATTTTCAAAAATTTCACCAAACTCCGCTTGTTGTTTATTAACTATTTTGAGTAACCGAGTGACAAGGGATTGTGGATCAAATTCGAGTTTTGCTTTTGTTTTTTTACCAACCCGCACCAGATTTCGGATACCAGCAATTCGGACTCGGAAAAACTCATCTAGGTTAGAAGAGTAAATTGCTAAAAACTTCAATCGCTCCAAAAGTGGAACCGTCGGATCTTTTGCTTCTTGTAAAACACGATAATTAAAGGACAACCAACTGATGTCACGATGGATATAGGGAACAGATTTTTCTTTCATTTTTCTAAAGTGCCTGAATGTTATTTAAACGAGGTATCTGAGTACATTGTGCAATCCAGTACAAAGACGAAAATCAAGTTAAATACGCTTTAAAACAATCCAAGTTGCCCTCCATCTTCAAAAATTGGGAGGGTTGGACCACGAAGTACTGCTTCCGGTATTCTTTCTTTGATTTTCTGGGTCAAATATAAGGTAATTTCTGGGGCTAATATATTATCTGGTTCGTGTCCAAAGAAATAAATTTCGTGAATCCCTTGGTCAATCCAAGACTTTAGCCTTCCTATCCATTCATCTATGCGCGAATAGTCGTTATCAATCAAGCCATTTCCGACCCATCGGACCATCGCAAACTCCGTTGTTACACCTTGATGAAGTACATCGCGTCGTCCAGCTACGTCTGTGATGACTGCTCCTACATGGTATGCGCGTAAAAGGGTTAATAGTTTATCTGTTTCTGCTGGTGATTCAAACCAACTAGGATGTCGGACTTCCACCGCTAGTCGGATAGATTTGGGCCAATTTTTTAAAAAAGTATCCAATTGAGCGTATCGATCACTTCCCCAATAAGGTGGAAGCTGCATAAAGCAAGGCCCCAATTGATCGCCAAGTGCTTGGATATTTTCGCAAAACTGAATCAATAATCCGCTTCCAATTCCCATGTCTCTGGCATGACTGACTTGTTGTACTACTTTTGGACAAAAACGAAAATCTTTAGGCGTCGCTTTTTTCCAATTCTCAATCGTCTCCAAAGTCGGGATTCGATAATGGGTTGTATTTAGCTCAATTGTATTGAATTGTTGACCATAGAATTTTAGATAGTCCTTGGTTTTTGTTTTTTTTGGATAAACATTGCCGACCCATTCTTTCATGGACCATCCGGTACAGCCTGCGTAGATTCGTGCGGGACTCGTCCGTTTGGGCAATCCGGCTAGGGTAGACTTAGTGATCTCAGGATCAGGAGCTAGCTTGAAATCTAGGTTTTCTGGATGGCTGATTTTACCAAATTTCATAGTTGTTTGATTGAGGGTATTAGGTTGTTGGCGTAAGTTAGGAAGTTGATTTAAATAAACAACAATAATTGGAGGGTTATGTTGGTTTCAATTCCTAGAAAAACCGATTTTGTATATAATGTTTCCAAATAAACGGAGCAGACAAATATTTAAACTACCTGTCTTTTCGAGCGTGTAACCCATTATTATTTTTTACTTTTGTTATATGAAAAATTTCAAAAAACGATACCTATTATTTTTCCCTCTTTTGTTGGTGATAATATGGTTTTTAGGGCCACGAGTAACTTACGATCCTATTACGCTGAGTAAAGAAAATTTTACTATGCCGATTGAACAACTAGATCAATTTCTAGCGGAGCGAGCAGCAACCGTGAAGAACTTAAAACCAGAAAATGAGTCTCGAATTATTTGGGCGGATTCTGTGCGGAAAACAAAGTATAGTATCGTTTATATTCATGGTTTTTCAGCTGGTCCGATGGAAGGAGATCCAGTGCATTTTGAATTGGCTAAACGTTATGGTTGTAATCTTTATTTGCCTCGATTGGCGGGACATGGAATTGCCGATACGATGTCTTTTCTGAATTTGACACCGGACCAATTAGTGGATGATGCGAAAGAGGCTTTGGATATTGGTCATTTGATTGGAGAAAATGTAATTTTAATGTCGACATCAACTGGTGGAACCCTGTCGGCTTACCTGACTTCGAAATTTCCAGAGCGGGTGACTGCTCAATTATTGTATAGTCCTAATTTTGAAATTTATGATCCGAATGCCAAACATTTGACAGGGCCTTGGGGGGCTCAGATTGCTAGACAATTAAGTGATAGTGATTACCATAGTTTTGTGCCACCTCCGGGTGGAGAGAAATATTGGACCACGAAGTATCGAATGGAAGGAGTCTTTGCATTACAAACGTTATTGGATAAAACGACGACTCCGGATATTTTTCAAGCGATTACCAAACCCTATTTTTTAGGATACTACTATAAATCAGAAGAGGCGTCTGATAAGATTGTTTCGATACCTGCCATGTTGGAATACCATAAGATAACAGCGACACCTGCCGACCAAAAGCGGTGTATGCCTTTTCCAAACGTTGGAAACCATTGTATGATTTCTGAAATTCAAGCAGATGATTATTCTAAAGTTGTGGTTGAAACGAATAAATTTTTGGAAGAGGTGCTTGGGATGAAAGTGGTAGGGGAGTAGGAATGGGAATGGGAATGGGAATGGGAATGGGAATTAGAATTAGAATTAGAATGTGAATGTGAATGTGAATGGGAATGTGAATGTGAATGGGAAGGTTCCAAAACGAATCTTGATGGGACTTTTAATCGTAGAATTATTTGATTTATTACAAGAACTTATTTCCAATATCGTGAATTTCGTTTAGTAATTTGTCAAAAACTGCTTCCGTCGTAAACGGATTCATGACGCTACAACGTAAATAGCGCGTTCCTGAAAGTACCACTGAGACGATATAGAAATTGCCGGCTTCTACCAATTGCTTTTGAATCTCCTCATTTAGTAAATTTAGATCTTCTTTGGTTTTTGGTTCATACCTGAAATTAAGAATGTTTGATTCTGGCTCTACTAATAAAGTGAAGTTGGGTTTGTTTTTTAGAATATTAGAAAATGATGCTGTGAGACTATAAAGGTGATCATAGTTTTCACCAAAGACTTCTTGTCCGTGTGCTTTTAAAATAGAATAAACTTTAATGGACATCATTAGTTTGGTGCATTCAAAAGTTCGTTTTCCAGAGTGATACCATTCCTGTGCTTTTTCGGCATTCCATAAGTAAGCTGCTTGTTGTGAAAAAGTTTCATAACTATCTAATTCGTTTTTAAATAATAGTGCAGTTGTCAACGCCGGAGTCATTAACATTTTATGAAAATCAATCACTACGGAGTCTGCGCGTTCTATTCCATTTACTTTAGAACGATTTTTATTAGAAAAAACAACACCGCCACCATGTGCTCCGTCTACATGGAACCATAGATTATTTGTCTTTGTAAAATCAGCTATTTCTTCTAACGAATCATAAGATCCCGTCGCTGTAGAACAAGCACAACCCACCACCGCAAAAACTTGGAGTCCATCTGCTTTTGCTTTTTCCAAATATTCTGATAATAAATCTGTCCTAATTTTAAACTGAGCATCTACCGGAACTTTGATAATTCCTTTGGTTCCTAAACCCATAATTCGTGCTGCACGATCGATACAATAATGGCTCGCTTCCGACACCATTACCGCCAATGGTTGATCATGACCTTCCTCCCAAATATTTTCAGAAACGATGGCTTTACGAGCGGCCAATAAGGCCGTTAGATTGGCTAGCGTTCCACCCGAAGTCATAAAGCCTCCCGCCGTTTTGGGGAAACCAATGGCGCTATTCACTATATCGGTTATCACTTTTTCTAAAGCATTACTCGCCATTCCCATTTCATAAACCCCCGTTCCATTATTCAATAAATCCGAAAGCATCCCTGCGATACTCGCTATTGGAGCAGGAACCGCAACTTGATGTCCAATATAATTGGGATGATGCACCTTAATAGATTTCGCGAAAATAGTGGAAAAGGTATCGCTCATATCATGATCTCCCGCAAAATGATCTTTCCAAAAAGCTAGTTCTTCTGCCGGATTTTGGTAAGAAAGAACTTTTCCGGGCGCTTCACTTTGCATGGATTCTAGATGATTGGCTAATAAATCGACCATTTCATGTCCAAGGCGACGAAAAGAAGATGGATCATAGACTTTTTGTAGCGTACCGGAAAGCGTATTTTTTGATTTCATAAAGATAGTTTTAATAGGATGAGTGAATGGGAAATCGACGGCATTCTACTGAAGATTTTTACCTAACTTACCTACCAGCTTCTTATAGGAGTAGCTTCAAACCCGCAAATGTTCAGTAGAATGGTATGAAGACCCCAATCTTCCTAATATTTGGTAACAACAAAAAAATAAGAATGGTTTTGATAGTAGATTTACCTTTCTAATTCCGATCCTATTTTCTATAAAATAAGTGTATCTTTGTAGCTAAATGTCAATTAGGAGATGAAACTTTCTAAAACCCTAATTGTTAGTGGATTAAGATTTATTTCTAGTTAATAAAACAGGCTATTAGCCGTTTGCTATTGGCTATTTGCTTCACTCAATCGCGATTGAAGAGGGCAAAAAGCAAATAGCGAGAAGCAAGAAGCAAAAAATATCAGATTTATAGATGACGTTTCTTTGATTCTAAAATTCATTTTAATCCCTGATTTTCAGTAAAAAAATTTATATGTCTTTAGCAGAAAAAGAAGCTTTACTAGCCCGAATTGATGCAGCGTTGGATGATGTTCGTCCTCATTTAGCAGTAGATGGTGGCAATGTGGAATTAGTGGATGTTACCGAAGATTTGAAAGTACAGATCAAATGGTTAGGAAACTGTGAAGGTTGTGCAATGTCTACCATGACGATGCGAGCTGGTATTGAACAGACGTTGAAAAGTAAAATTCCGGAACTCTCCGGCGTAGAAGCGGTGAACGGAATCGGCGCATAAACCCCAAAGACCATGAATCGTAAAGAACTCTATCAAGCAATTTTGCAAAAAGGGTCGTACCTTTGTGTAGGCCTAGATACGGACATGAGCCGGATACCCAAGCATCTGTTGGGCGAAAAAGATCCTATCCTAGAATTTAATAAACAAATTATCAATGCAACCAAAGATCTTTGTGTTGCTTATAAACCCAATGTAGCTTTCTACGAAGCGCAAGGCTCTAGAGGCTGGCGTTCCTTAGAGCGGACGATGGATTTGATTCCTGAAAGCCATTTTACCATCGCAGATGCAAAGCGTGGCGATATCGGTAATACTTCTCGGATGTACGCAAAAGCGTTTTTTGAAAATATGAACTTTGATGCGGTAACGGTCGCTCCTTATATGGGCGTTGATTCGGTTGCTCCGTTTTTGGAGTTTGAAAATAAATGGGTAATTCTATTGGCTTTGACTTCTAATAAAGGAAGTAAAGATTTTCAGTTTACTGCGCAGGAAGACGAACAGCCATTGTACGAAAAAGTGATGCGTCGCGCACAAGAGTGGGGGAATCCTGAAAACTTGATGTTTGTAACAGGTGCTACTCAATCTGCACATATTGCAAAAATTAGAGAAATTGCTCCGGATAACTTCTTATTGGTACCTGGAGTTGGTGCGCAAGGTGGAAGTCTACATGGCGTATCCATGCCTGGCCTAAATGGGCACGGTGGTCTATTAGTGAACTCCTCTCGTGGAATTATTTACGCAGGCGATGGTGAAGACTTTGCAGTGAAAGCACGTGAAGCAGCATTGACGATTAAGAAGGAAATGTCGGCTTTGTTGAATCAACGGTATGTGACGGGAAATTAAGGGGGCGCTGCGCGCGTTGAAATGTTGAAACGCTGTGCTTGTTGAATCGTTGATTTGTTGAAATGCTTTAACGTGTAGTTGATTTTTGTGTTTTGGGTATTTGGAAATAAATAAAATTATTAAATATTTTGAGGGTGGTTAATATGGATTATCATCAAAAAAATATTCTTTAATAATTAGAAAGGAAAAGATGATTTATTGTTTTTTTACCACATAGGCACATAGGCACATAGGCACATAGGTCACATAGAAAAATCGCGTTAGAAGTGCTATGTGTTCTATATGCCCATGTGTTTAAAATACTTTGTGACAACATATTTTACCGATAAGAAAAAGCAAAAAATTACCACACCGTATATTTCACTATTTAATTCAAAACCTATTTTCAGACTTCAAGAGAAAACAAATCCTATCTAAACGTTCATGATTTATTTATTTGTTAAGTGGGTTGTTAGAATTGCGATTCGTGTTTTTTTTCGCAAGATATATTTTTACAATAAAGACGTTGTAAAAGGAGGTGTTCCGACAATTTTAGCAATTAACCATCCGACTGCTTTTATTGATCCGATTTTTGTTGCTTCGCATATTTCGCCGAAGGCATATACCATGTTGCGAGGAGATGTGTTTAATGGTCCGTTAAAGATTTGGTTCTTAGGACAGATTGGGACGATTCCTATTTTCCGATTTAGAAACGGGATGAAAGGAATGCGTCAGAATCAAGATACCTTTGAACGATGCTATGATTTGTTAAATAAGAATGTTTGCATTTCTATCATGTCAGAAGGAACAATGTCACATGAAAAGCGATTGCGTACCATCCAAAAAGGGACTGCTAAAATGGCCTTTGGGGTTTATGAAAAACATGGAAACGAAAATGTACAAATCGTTCCTGTTGGGGTCAATTATTCAGATAGCAATCAGATGCGAAGTGTGTTGATGGCAAACGCTGGAGAACCGATTTTGATCAAGGATTATTTAGAGGCTTATAAAGAAAATCCAAGAAAAGCCATTCTACAAATCACACGAAAAATAGATGCGCAACTCAAAGAACGGGTCATCCATATTTCCGATTCTGCCGATGATGTTTGGGTAAATCAAGTGCTAGAAATACAACGCAATAATCTAGAATCAACCTTGTTGCCTGCCTTTGTAGATTCAGATGATTTACGAAAAAAAGAGATGGCATTAACGCAGCATTTAAATGCTAAAACAGCCGAAGAAAAAGCAACGTTAAAATCTGACACAACCAATTATTTTCAAAAAATAAAAAAGAAAGGTTATACCGATCAAGGTATTGCGCAACCACAGCACGGGAATTTGATGACCAGCATATTTTTGTTGATTGGATTAGTTCCTGCCTTGCTAGGATCAATCACTAATTTTATTCCATTTACTTTGGCTAAAAAAATAGCGACCGATAAAGTGAAGCAGATAGAATTCTTTTCTTCCGTGCGCTTGGGTGCTTATTTAGGGATTTATATTATTCAGTATTTATTTTTACTCATTCTAAGTTTTCTCGTGGGGAAAATTTGGTTGTGGATCGCCGTATTAGCTACGCCATTTTTAGGATATTTTGCGGTCTTGTATTTTGATAAGTTGGGACTTTGGAAAGAGGCGAGGAAGGTGACGGAGGAGGATCGGGTAGCATTGTCAGCGGAGCGAGATGGAATTTTAGTGGATGCTGATAAAGGTTAAGGAGACCTAGTTATAATCTCAAAAAACAAACTCAAACTTATCAATGGATGACCGCAGGACTTACCTGAATCATAGAGACGAAATGTCGTTGAGTCCAAATTATTGAATATTCCCATTGATATTATTCCTTTCTTCCTAACTAATATCTAATTTCACACGACAGATTTCTAACCCGTATTTCAAAGTTTATTTCTGATGATACAAAAACTACTATTCACCCTGACCCTTTGCCTACTCACCATCCTAAGCCACGCCCAACTTGTTACCAATACCACGCAATTAAATAATGCCATCAATTCCGCTTCGCCTGGAACGACGATTATCTTGGCCGATGGAACTTGGAATAATGTTTTTATTGATATTGATAAAGACGGCACTTCGGCTGAACCGATCACCATTAAAGCAGAAAATCCTGGCTCTGTTTTGATGACCGGAAACTCCGCGGTTTATATGGAAGGTTCTTATTTAACGGTTTCGGGATTGGTGTTTCAAGACGCTTCCAACTTAGTCGTTGATGACGATGTCATTCGGCCAGTGATCGAATTGAAGCGATGTAATAATTGTAAAGTGATCAATAATAAAATCGATGGTTATAATGGTACTGAAAGTCAAAAGGCGTTTAAATTTAAATGGATATTGACCGATGGACGAGATAATGAAATCGCTTATAATTCTTTTATTGGAAAATATGGCGTAGGAAGTATCATCAATGATAATAGAAATTCTACCGAACCTGATTATTTAGAAATTCACCATAATTATTTCGCACATAGAACACCTATCAATGGACTGAATGAAGACAATGATCAAGATGCGATTAGAATAGGAAATAGTAGTACCTCCCTTAGCAATTCTTTCAGTGAAGTTTATGGAAATTACTTCTACAATTTCTTTGGTGAAATCGAAATTATTTCAAATAAATCTGGACAAAATAAATATTACAACAATACTTTTAGAGATTATGCAGGTTGTTTAACTTTACGACATGGCGATAATTGTGAAGTCTATGGCAATTATTTTTTTGCAGAAGGAAATGCTTTTACCGCAGGTGTTCGAGTAATTGGAGAGGGGCATAAAGTTTATAATAATTATATTGAAGGAATCAACTCCTTTAAAGAAAATGGTTCTTTTTCAAATGTGACGGGAGGCATCAACGTAACGAATGGTCGACCTAATTCTGCGCTAAATGGCTATTATCAAGTTAAGGATGCAGAGATTATCAATAATACTTTTGTCAACTGTGATTATGCCTTAAGAATTGGGACTACCGTAAATAGTGATTTAACCCTAGCTCCAGAAAACTTAACCGTTGCCAATAATATCATGTACAATACCAGTATTAATGTCTACCAAACGGTAACCAGCCCAATCGGAAATTCTGTTTCTGAAGGCAACCTTACCAACCTGCCCGATACGGACATGGAAGATGATGGAAATTTTCATAGACTTACCAATGGGAGCGATCCGATTAATGCAGGAGTTGGAGATTATCCTTTTTTGGGAGAGGATATTTTAGGTGGACTTAGAGATGGAAATTTTGATGCAGGGGCAGAAGAGTTCGGTGCCAACGGAACCTTTCTACCTTACACCGCAGCAGATGTAAATCTAAATGTTGGCTTTGGTGCCATCGCGGTTTCAGGACCTTTTCTAACGATTTCACCTTCCACGATTAATTTTAATAGAGATGGAGGAAGTATCAGTTTTGAAATTTCTACGAATGTGGAATGGGAAATTACTGAAAATTTATCTTGGCTAACTTTAGATATACTCAACGGAAATGGAACGACCACTGTAACCGCTACGACGACTGAAAATACCACCGGAGAAGAAAGGACAGGAAATGTTTTTATAGGTGAAATTGACGGAGGAAGTGGTTTGCTAGCAAGTCTATTCGTTCTGCAATCTAACTCTTTTGTACCAACTGAAATTCCCATTACCGGCACGACCAGCGAAGGAACGCAAGACATCCCAGCCGTATCTGAAGAGAATGCTTATAACGACGACCTGAGCAATTATTGGACAGGAAACCCAGATACGGAGCCGGAAGTATCCATCACGTTTGATCTAAGTTGCATTCACGAGTTGACCGAAATTGGGATCAACTTTTGGAAAG
>CALGJS010000098.1 GCA_937927835.1 uncultured Saprospiraceae bacterium
CGGTAAATTTCTAAACCCTTATTTAGCGAAATTATTAAATATAAAAACAACTGCAAAAAGCAAGAGTCGTGCTGTCTAAACCAACCGCTGTTTTATTTGATTTTGATGGCGTAATTGTCAATAGTAAAGAGACGCATCGACAAGCTTGGCGCTCTGCTGCCTTGGAGCTTTGGGGAACCGATCCCGGAACATATCCCATGGAATTGAGCGGACAGTCACCAAGATTAATTGCCCAATATTTTTCTAAACTCAATAATGACCTTCCGAATGCGGAAGCATACATGGAGTTAAAAACTAAGCATGTTCTTGAGGTGGCAACACCCGCACCTTTGCTACCTGGTGTACGTGCGCTATTTGATTTTTTAGAAAAAGAAAATATCCCTTTCGGTATTGCGAGCAATGCTCCTCAGCCTTTTGTTGCTACTACCGTCGAACGTCATGGATTAAAAGTGCCAGTCATGTTGGGCATGGAAAATTATCAACACACCAAACCAGATCCAGAACCTTATTTTTTACTTGCCGATATGCTGGATATCTCTCTGGCGAATTACCCATCTACTTTTATTTTCGAAGATAGTAAAACGGGCCTGCAAGCCGCCGCCGCTACCGGCATGCGCGTCGTCGGTGTCACGACCGCTTATGACGAAAAAATCCTACAAGAGAGTGGAGCAGAATTTATCCTAGAAAATGTAGGAGAAGCACTCAAGAGCTGGTCTTAATAATCGAATTGTCTCAAATCTTATATGCTCTAATTAATTTTCACTAATTTAGAGGAAATATTATTTCAACATTTTTATTATTCAAAACTCAGACCGTACCTGATCATTACATTTCCTAAACCAACTCTTCAATTTTAGATAGGTTTAGGAAACGAATGAAGGGGACGTTATTTTAAAGCGCAACGATTCAACAAGCGAAGCGTTTCAACAACTAAACAAGCGAAGCGCTTCAACATCTCACCACCAATGAAAGACCTCCTAATCATCATGGGCGTTTCCGGTTCTGGTAAATCCACGATTGGAAAAGAAATTGCCAAAAGACTCAACCTACCTTTCCAAGATGCGGATGATTTTCATCCTGAGTCTAATGTCAAAAAAATGGCAGGCGGAGCTGCGCTTACAGATGAGGACCGACAGCCGTGGCTAGAAAATTTAGCAGACTTATTAGCAAAACATCAAGACCAAGGATTGGTACTGGCTTGCTCTGCACTCAAGGCATCTTATCGGGAAACACTGAATACAAAAATTACTATTCCAGCTAACATAGTATTTTTATCAGGAAGTTTTGAATTGATTTTTAAACGAATGCAAAGTCGTAAAGACCATTTTATGCCGCCAGCACTTTTACAATCACAATTTAGAGCTTTAGAAGAACCAGACCACGCCATCAAGGTTTCGATTGACCAATCCGTTGAGGATATTATAGAAGAGGTATTAGATCATTTGGTATAAAAAGCAAAAGAGCCAGAAGATAATTTTTTTAAAAAAAACTTTGTGCCTTAGTGTCTTGGTGGCAATTCATTCTGTCCTGAACTAGTACTAAAAGTAAAAGTAAGTATTATGGGAAACGATCCATTGAAAGAATATAAGTATAAAGAAAAACTGGAACTGAAAAACCGGAATTCTTTTCCACAAGTACAAAAGGTGGATTGTCCTTCCTGTTCTGAAACCGTACCTGGAGAACATCTAAATATTCAAACCAATATTGCGAAGTGTAATAGCTGTGATATTATTTTTTCTATTAGTGAACAAGTAGAAAATATTTCTCATCAAAATGATATATCCCAAGATATTTTAAGACCAGAAGGAGTAGAGCTCACGCACTTTCAAGATGACTTGGATATTTCAGTGGAGCAAGCTTGGAGTACAATTGAGGTGATATTAGTGTCGCTTTTTCCAATGATCTTAATAATAGTCACTAGTGCTTTTGTTGAACTAGCGCCACCTACGACATTTTTCAAGGTTGGATTACTTAGTTTTTGGTTGGTATCTATTGTTAGTTATATCGCTTACTTTTTTATTCGAAAAAAACATAAAGTTTATGTCCATATTGACGATACAGATTTGCATATTGAGCACAGACCTAAAAAACTTATTAAAGACAAAAAATATGCGATCGAAGATATTGACCAAGTGTATATAAAGAGTATCACCTCTTCAAGCGGAACAAAAGGAGTCGGTATTTTTATGTTGGTGAATGATGTAAAAGGACAGAAAAAAGTGGAACTCATCAAATCAGTAAATAGTCGTACCAAAGCGAAATATATTGAACAAGAAATTGAAAGACATTTAGGCATCAAAGATCGTAGAGTGCCAGATGAAGAAGTTTGATGAACAACCATCTTCGTCAACTAGACCAGATCGACCGTCGATCTTTATTTATTGATCCTCAGAATAATTTCCTATCTTTCCCAAACATTTGAAAACTCTCGGTGAGCAAAACTAATTCAAGCTCAAAATACTATGCAAAAGAAAATCGCTAATAATTTTTTCTTCCTTCTATTATTTCTAATTACAGTAGCCTTTTTTGGTCTGCTTGGAAGTTTCCTTTTAGGAGTCTTTTGGGCAGCAGTGTTGGCTATTGTTTTTGATCCGCTTTATAAAAAAGTACTGAGTCGTTTTCCAAAAAAATCTGCACTAGCCAGTGGTATTACCTTAGTTGGAATTCTATTGATTGTGATCATTCCATTGGGACTGATTAGTTTAGCACTAGTGGTAGAAGCATTAGAAATTTCAGAAAAAATTCAATCAGATGAATTAAGACCACAAGAACAGATTGGTCAAATAATTGGTCAAGTGAAAAGTTCTTGGCTTTTTTCTTATTTGGAAAAATTTGGACTGGACATCAACAGTATCCAAACCAAAGTAACCGAGTGGGCAAGTAATTCTTCGCAAATAATCGCCAAAAAAATATTGGGTTTTGGTCAAGGAGTCTTAGGAATCTTGATGCAATTTACCATTACCCTCTACGTCTTATTTTTCTTTTTTCGAGATGGAAAAGAACTGGTCGAGCAGATGATTTATGTCTTACCAATTGGTGATAACAAAGAGCGACAACTAATCAAGCGATTTCAAAGTGTTGCTCGAGCTACGGTAAAAGGAAGTATTTTGATTGCCTTAGTACAAGGAGTTTTAGGAGGAATTCTATTCGCCTTATTAGGCGTAGAAGGTGCCGTGATCTGGGGAGCCTTGATGATTGTTGCGGCTTTACTTCCAGTAGGAGCGTTGCTAGTTTGGGGGCCGATTGCAGCCGTTCTATTTTTACAAGGTCATTACACGGAAGCCATTATCTTAGTTATTGTTGGTGCTTTATTTATTGGATTGATTGACAATCTACTGCGTCCTCGCTTGGTAGGAAATGATACAAAAATGCCTGATTGGTTGATCCTTTTGTCGACTTTGGGAGGATTGAGTTGGTTTGGTTTATCTGGATTTGTACTCGGTCCAATCATCGCAGCGATGTTTATTACTTGCTGGCAAATGATGGGAGATGAATTCGGAGAGAAACCGGTAGAGGAAATGAGAGGGCAGTGATTTGGGTGGATCATTGAGATCGGGTTTGTCAATAAGTTTTTCAAGCGCAAGTGCAAGTGCAAATTCAAAATCAAACACTTCAATCGTGTTTTCTTGAAGAGTCACCTTTTCTGTCATTTTGTATAGCGTCTTGTGTAGTAGAATTATTTCCCTTTAAAAAGTATTGTTCCTCATTTAGTAGGTTTTGCCCGCCTGCCGTCGGACAGGCTTTTGCGCTTGAAGTTGAAAAATAAGCTTCTAGAGCATCTAATCAGTTCTTCTTAAAATATTTAAATCTCTCTTCCAAACTCCAACTGATAAACGTATCTTTGCGGCATGTTAAAAATCGGACGTTATAATAAAATGCAGGTCGTTAAGGCTGTTGATTTTGGATACTATCTAGATGGTGGTCCTTATGGGGAAATATTGTTGCCTAATAGTCAGGCTCCTGAACAAGATTTGGAAGATGGATCTGATATAGAGGTTTTTATCTATACGGACACAGAAGATCGCCTGATTGCGACCACACTTACTCCAAAAATCACGGTTGGAAAGTTTGCTTACCTCGAAGTACGACAAAATGGTCCCAACGGAGCTTATATGGATTGGGGATTAGAAGGAAAAGATTTACTCGTTCCTTTTCGAGAGCAAACCATCAAAATGAAGGAAGGTCAATCTTACATTGTCTACGCCTATGTCGATGAGCAAAGTGATCGCCTCGCTGCCACCGCTCGATTAAGCAACCTACTCGAAGAAAAATCAGAAGGATTAGAGGAAGGTGATGTCGTGGATTTACTCGCAGTTACCACGACCGATCTAGGATGGAAAATGATTGTCAACGATGAATATTGGGGCATGCTATTTTTCTCAGATGTCTTTCAGCCGATTAAGCGAGGAGATCGCTTTAATGGATATATTAAGCAAGTAAGAGAAGATCAAAAACTAGATTTAAGTCTACAAAAATCTGGTTATGAACAAGTCACCGATACCGCTGATTGGCTTGTAACCGTACTCAAAAATAACGACGGTTTTTTACCACTCACCGACAAATCACCGCCTGCTGCGATCTACGAAAGACTCGCCGTCAGCAAAAAGGTATTTAAAAAAGCCATCGGAAATTTATATAAAAAGAGAGTGATCTCGTTGGAGCCAGATGGAATTCGATGGGTGGAGTAAGTTAAGTGATATTCATTAAAAAAACACATCCTCCCCGTGCCGCACTTCATACCGATCCTCCCCACGTACCACGATCGCAATCACATCAAACCGAATCGCCCAATCGTAGTTCGTCTCTCGCATATAGGCGATGGCTGCATTACGCATTAAGGTTTCTTTTTTTTCGGTCATCGCTTTTTCTGGGTCAAATAGAAAATCATTGGATCGAGTTTTGACCTCCACAAAAACAAGCGTCTTTCCATCTTTAGCTACAATATCTAATTCTAACCGCCGGTGTCGATAATTTACGGCTTCTATGGTATAGCCTTTTTCCAATAAAAACTCCTGTGCGATCTCTTCTCCCAACTTGCCTAGTTCGTTGTGTTTTGCCATAAACTCCAAAATAAAAAAAAGTGAAAGGGAAATCAAAAATTGACTGCTTATTTTGGTACATTTGTCCAAAATAAAATTCACCTATGCTACATCGTATTAATCCTACCGAAACTGCTACTTGGCAAAAACTGACTGCTCATTTTTCTACTATTGAAAAAAATCAAATTAAAGATTATTTTAAGAAAAACAAAAGTCGCTTTTCTCAATTCTCTTTACGTTTTGAGGATGTATTACTTGATTATTCTAAAAACAGAATTGATAAAAAAGGATTGAAGTTACTTTTCGAATTGGCAAGAGAAACGAAGTTGGAAGACAATATCAAGTCCATGTTTCGAGGAGACATGATCAATGAAACAGAAGGTCGCTCAGTCCTTCACGTAGCGCTCCGCAACCGTTCTCGACGTGCGATCAAAGTAAAAGGTAAAAATGTGATGCCAGAAGTGAAAGCGGTCTTACGTCAGATGGAAAATTTTTGTAAAAAAATCCATAGCGGCAAATGGAAAGGCTATACTGGTAAGTCTATTACCGATGTCGTAAATATTGGAATTGGAGGAAGTGATTTAGGAAATGTGATGGTCACCGAAGGATTACGTCCTTATTGGTTGGGTAGTATTCAACCGCATTTTGTTTCGAATGTTGATCCATCTCACCTGACCGAAATTCTAAAAAAGGTAAACCCAGAAACGACCTTGTTTATCATCGCTTCTAAGTCTTTTACCACGCAAGAAACCTTGGTCAATGCAACCAATGCTCGAAAATGGTTTTTAAAATCTGCTAAAAAGAAAGCCTATGTAGCGGATCATTTTGTGGCCTTGTCTACCAACAAACCAGCCGTAGCTGACTTTGGAATCAATACAGATAATATGTTTCCTTTTTGGAGTTGGGTAGGAGGGCGGTACTCGCTTTCTTCGGCGATTGGGTTATCGATTGCTTTGACCATCGGGTATAAAAACTTTGTCGAAGTATTGGATGGAATGCATGCCATGGACGAGCACTTTCGAACGACTCCTTTAGAAAAAAATGCACCCGTTGTTTTAGCACTGCTTGGAATTTGGTATAATAATTTTTTCGACGCAGCTAGCGAAGCTATTCTACCATACGATCAATATCTGAGTCGGTTTGCCGCGTATTTTCAACAAGGAAATATGGAGAGCAACGGTAAGTCTGTTGACCGTAACGGAAACCCAGTAAACTATCAGACAGGACCGATTATTTGGGGAGAGCCAGGGACCAATGGACAGCACGCATTTTACCAATTAATTCACCAAGGTACCAAAATGATTCCTTGTGATTTTATTGCCGCAGCTAGGTCGCATAATCCATTGGGTGATCAACATGAAATATTGTTGTCCAACTTTTTTGCTCAAACAGAAGCATTGATGAATGGAAAATCTGAATCGGAAGTTACGGCCGAACTAGCAGACACAAAAATGTCAAAAAAGCGAAAGTCTTTCTTGGCTCCTTTTGAAGTCTTTGAAGGTAATAGACCGACCAACTCTATTTTATTACGACAACTTACGCCACGTTCATTGGGAAGTTTGATTGCAATGTATGAGCATAAGATCTTTGCACAAGGTGCTATTTGGAATATCTTTAGTTTTGATCAACCAGGCGTTCAATTGGGTAAACAACTGGCTAAAAAAATTCTACCTGAATTATTAAATAAAAAGAAGATCACCAGCCACGATGCTTCCACCAACGGGTTGATTAATGCCTTTAAAAAAATGAAAAAATCATAAATCATATTTGAGATTGATATTTTTCATTTTTACTAGAAAATGTAACGATTATTTTTTTTTAGATAAATTGTAATTTGTCTATAATAGTCCTATATTGGACCAACTATTAAGAACTCCCACTCTTTTAAGTCTTTCACAATCAGTGAAATACGTCTAACACACACTCTATACTTTATTATTTCCCAATTTACCTTGTTCTTACTTAAAAATAAGTAAAGAGCCAACGGACTCGATTTTTAAGCACTTATATTATAGGTTAGCTTAATCTGGAGATATGTTGCTTTTACTTGATTAACGAACCTTGCAACTATGAACATATACTATTTATCTAAAGCTGTAGCTTTGGGTTTCCTATTGCTAACCGTAGGACTACCGTCTTATGCACAAATTTACTCTGAACAGATGCTTCCTATTTCTAGCGGAAGCCAAAATACCATTGTGGTAAAGTCCATCGATATAGACAACGATGGTGATCAAGATCTAATTTTAGGGAATGAATTTCAGCAAAATTCTGTGTCGTTTAATCTCGGAAATGGAGATTTTGTGACGGGGAATAACGGTTTTTCTAATGAGCTAAATGATACCGATGATATTGGTTTAGGAGATTTTGATGGAGACGGAGATATAGATATTATCTTTATCAATCAAGGAGGTTTTGGCCATGAATATTATGAAAATGATGGAAATGGCAATTTCACTATCGCTGGATTTTTGCCAGCGACCAATGGAGGGGCCATTGCCGTTGGTGATGTTAATAATGATGGTTTTGTGGATGTGATTATTGGAAATTTAAATCAGATGAATTTCTGTATGATTAATAATGGTGATGGTAGTTTTACCAACGAAACCACAGATCGATTACCCGGTAGTATAAGATCTACAGACTACGCACTACTGGAAGATATTGATGGAGATGATGATCTTGATTTGTTTTTTGCAAATCGAGATGGTAATGAACTTTTAATTAATGATGGAACTGGTGTTTTTGAAGATCAGACTATCTCGCGATTACCGCAAGGCGTAAATATGGATACCCGAAAAGCTTGCTTTGGAGATGTAAACAATGATGGAAAACCAGATCTATTTTTAGCCAACGTGCAATTCAATTCTGACAAAGACCCACAAAATAGACTTTACATCAATGAGTCCAATGGTTTCTTTACGGACCTGACTGCTTCGCTTTTACCTCAAACACCTAACCAAACCACGAACGCAGCTTTTCATGATATAGATCAAGATGGAACACTTGATTTATTTATTACCAATGTTTTAGCCGATCCTCTACAGGCCTTGCTCAATGATGGAACAGGAAAATTTACCGAGCGAACCAACGATATTATCAGTCCTCCAATTATGACAGATGAGGCGTGGGGATTAACTATTGCTGATTTTAATAATGATGATTTTAGTGATATCTACCTAGCCAGCCGAATGGGACTTGATGCCTATTTGCCCGGTGATCCAGATGGGATGATTCCGCTTAATACCCAAAATGTTTTATTAAATGAGGACTATATTGTTTATCCGAATCCAGTAATAGACGAAATTTTTCTAAAGCACCCAACTGAATCTGAGATCACCGAAGCGCGAATTTATACCGCCGCTGGACAACTAGCGGATCATCCCATTATTCAACCAATGGGAGCAGAAACTAGTCAGGTAATTTTAAACAAAAGATTGTCCAGTGGGCTGTATCTGCTACAGATTAAAAGTGGAAAGAAATGCGTGATCCTGAAACTGCGGGTAGAACTGTAGTAGGGGCGAAAGGGCGTATTGCAATACGCCCATGCGCCCCTACGGTCCGTTACCCAAGCACCGCTCTAATAACTTGCTTCGTTGTCTCTACCATCTCAGGTGTAACTTCTAAATGCGTTACAAAACGAATCGTCTGAGGTCCAAATGCAGAAGCCATAATTCCTTTAGCCTCAAATTTAGCAAGCATTTCATCGGCAGTATGTGGATCTTTTAAATCGAAAATGACAATGTTGGATTTAACCGGACGAACTTGTGATACAGCATTACAAGTTTCTAAAACCTTTCCCAAAGACTTTGCGTGGTCGTTGTCAATTTTTAATCGGTCTACATGATGATCTAGCGCATAGATTCCAGCAGCTGCTAGATATCCAGCTTGTCGCATTCCACCGCCCATCACTTTACGGAAGCGTCGAGCTTGTCGGATAAATTCTGCTTCTCCAATCAATAAAGAACCAACCGGAGCTCCAAGTCCTTTGGAAAGACAAATGGAAATACTATCAAAATGATCTCCCACATCTTGGGTCGATTCACCTGTTTCGATTAAAGCATTAAATAGACGAGCACCATCCAGATGTAATTTGAGTCCTCGTCGTTGGCAAAGATCTCGAATGGGAAGAATCTCATCTAAAGTATAATAACTTCCTCCTCCTTTATTACAAGTATTTTCTAATACGACCAACTTGCTCACTGGCAACCAATCATAGAGTGGTTTGATCGCTGCCGCTATCTGGTCAGCCTCAATTTTTCCATTGGTACCCTGTATGAGATTCATCGCTACGCCAGAATTAAAAGCATATCCTCCAGTTTCATATTGATAAATATGAGAATAATGATCACAGATCACTTCATCCAATGGTTGAGTATGTACCTTAATAGCAATCTGATTGGTCATCGTCCCTGAAGGACAGAAAATAGCGGCTGGTTTATTAAACATCTCAGCGGCTTTGGCTTCCAACGCATTGATGGTTGGATCGGCCTTAAAGACATCATCTCCCACTTCAGCTGTAAACATGGCTTGCAACATCTCAGGCGTAGGGCGAGTTACGGTATCACTGACTAGATTTATTTTCATAGTAGCGAATATCATAATTATCTTTAGTTTTTTTTAATTTTAGGATTTTTTTCTTTGAAACAGTTACCAATCTATTCCTTCATTTCAAAGATGATTAAACAAGTTTTTCATTTTTTTGTAGGTAAATTAGAAGATAAGAATAAAATTTGATTTGGTAAATACTTGTTCTCCGAAATAAAAAGTATTATTTTGTCCTTAAAAATAATTTCATTTTGGATATTAATCACAATAGTAATTTCGACCATATAAAACAGTTTTTTTATGCTGCTTTTACGGTAGATAGTGTAGTTTTTGGTTTTGATGAAGGCGATCTTAAAATTTTGTTGATCAAAAGGGGAGAAGAGCCCTTCGCAGGTAAATGGGCATTGCCAGGATATTTTGTCAAAAAAGACGAAACACTTGATTCAGCAGCTGAACGGGTATTAGAAGAGTTGACTGGATTAAAAAATGTATATCTTCAACAGGTGCGTAGTCTAGGGAAGATCGACCGACATCCAGCAGGCCGGGTAATTACCGTCGGTTATTTTTCTTTGATAAAAATTAAAGATTATAAAATCCAACCCAGCTCAACTGGAATGGCTAAACGAGCAGAATGGCATTCTCTTAAAGAACTTGGAGAATTAGCATTTGATCATGATGAAGTGATAGACTTTGCTTTTGAAATGTTGAAACGCCGAGTACGAACGCAACCAATAGGATTTGAATTACTTCCTCCCAAATTTACCCTCACTCAGCTTCAACACCTTTACGAAGCGATCTTACTGTTTGATGCACCTCCCGAAAAGAATAAATTGGATAAGCGGAATTTTAGAAAGAAAATTTTGAGCATGAATCTTCTCGTGGATCTAAATGAAGTTCAAGAAGGAGTAGCACACCGACCCGCAAAATTATATAGCTTTGATAAAGAAAAATATCACGCACTACAACAGGCAGGATTCAGTTACGGACTGTAAATAATCCTTTATTGATGCTGGATTGATTGAACAAAATAATCCACCAACCTATATCGTACTTCCGTCGGATAAGAATGCGCTGACTGAAACCTGATCTCCGAATTCACTCCGAATATTATTCAACGCTTCTGTAAGCTCAACTCGAGTGCCAGTTTGTTCAAGTAAAAAAATATTCTGAGTAATCGTCTCTTGTTGGTCTTTGATAGCCGCAGGATTTCCATTTTCTATTTTAAAATATGCATACTCTCCTTGCGATAATCCTATGACTTCTGTCCATGGAGCAATTCTATTATTAAATTCCTCTAAAATTGCATTTTGTTCATCCGTATTTACATCGTCTATTGTCAAATAACCCCAAACTAGATTTTCAGGAACGGTCTTTAAAGTCTTCCAAGGAATGAAAATTCCATGATTGGATTCCATTTCTAATTGATAGTATCGTGGCTTTACGGTTAGTCGACCAGTATTCGTGATCTCGTTATTTGTTAGGTTCAATTGAATTGGATACTCTCCGTCTTGAAAATGACCTAAGTTAATTTGATTGGACGCTGGCGCAGAACCCGGAATACATTCGTGAGGTGGAAGAATATTATTGATAGAAACAGTAGAACTATTACCTGTTTGGTTTAAAGTATAAGATATGCTATAGTTCTCACAGTCCAAAGTTTCTAAGGTAGTGACCCGTAGTTCAAGCATGCGCTGGCTTTCGTCGAGCACTTCCCAAAGCTCAATTTGGAGTTCATCAGAAATATCTATGTTGATATCAGGATTTGTGTCCTCTTGTTGACAGGCGGTTAGACACAATAGTAATAGTAAATATAAGTAGTAAGCGTAATGACGAGTCATAACAAAGCAGTTCTGGTATAAAATAATCGGTTGTAAGTTGAATTCGTTTTTTTGAGGAAGTTTGACCTGAATACAACAGACCAAGTCTTATTAATAACGAATAATATCTCATTTCGTTGCTTCATTATTCAATTATTTTGAGAACTTATTTAAAGTATTTCTTAAAATTTGCAACTAATCTCTTACCTTACTTGTCATTGCTTTGAAAACATATACTATGCTGACCCTAAACGCCATCAAGAAAGCTTACCGAACGGACTATAATACCTTGCCCGTACTCAAGGGTATCGACCTGCACGTAGAGGCAGGAGAATTCGCTTCTATCATGGGATCTTCCGGCTCTGGAAAATCAACCTTACTTAATATCTTAGGAATTTTAGATGAATATGACTCGGGAGAGTATCACCTCAATGGAACATTGATCAAAGACCTTTCGCAAAAACAAGCGGCTATTTATCGTAACCAATTTATCGGATTCGTTTTCCAGTCTTTTAATTTACTTAATTTTAAAACGGCGGTAGAAAATGTTGCCCTACCATTATATTACCAAAAAGTAGATCGGAAAAAAAGAAAAGAAATAGCCTTAGACTATCTCGATAGAGTAGGATTGAAAGATTGGGCAGAACACCTTCCAACCCAATTGTCTGGTGGTCAACAACAAAGAGTGGCGATCGCTAGAGCTTTAATCACAAAACCTAAAATGATCCTTGCCGATGAACCAACGGGAGCACTCGATTCTCAAACCTCTCACGACGTAATGAAAATTTTTAAAGAAGTCAACCGAGATGGAATCACCGTGGTAATCGTTACACACGAAAATGATATTGCCGAAAAAACAAAACGAATCATCCGCTTACGAGATGGTTTAATTGAACGATAATCTTTTTATTAAAATGGTTCACATGAACAAGGAATTGACTATTGACTAAACTCTAACTATTGATAAAAAAAAGCTTCTGGCTTCTCCTGGCTTCTTGCTTCACTCTATCGCCTGCTTGCCGGCAGGCGATAGAAGAGGGCAAGAAGCTAGAAGCAAATAGCTAGAAGCAAAAAAAACAAAACGAATTGCGATTCTTAAAATTTTTAAAACCAGATTTAGATAAGTGGCAGGAGATCTTTGATTCTCTGCAACGGCATAAACTTCGTACGTTCCTCACGGCGCTCGCTGTTTGGTGGGGGATTTTTATGCTCGTTATTTTATTAGGTGCTGGCAATGGTTTGAGAAATAGTGCCGAAGCTGATTTTGGCGATCGTGCTAAAAATCGACTTTATATGTGGACGTACAAAACGTCTATTCCTTACAAAGGTTTACCAGCCGGTAGATTTATTGAATTTAATCAAAATGATTACGAATTATTAGAAGATAGAAAGGGAGATGATTTTAATCACGTTAGTGGACAGTACTGGATGCGAGGAGAATTTTTTACCACTTATAAAAATAAAAGCCGTTCTTATAATATTCAATGTGTTTACCCAGATCATTTGCACATCGAAAAACCACAACTAACTGACGGACGATTTATCAATAAAGTAGATATTGATGAACGAAGAAAGGTCGCTGTAATTGGTACAGCAGTCGCCAAAGAATTTTTTGGTGAAATAGAAAAACCGTTAGACAAATACATAAAAATAAAAGGAATCGAATACCAAGTCGTTGGTGTTTTTACCAAAGAACGATTTAGAGATACCGAAAGAATTTACTTACCCATTTCTACTGCGCAACAAATTGATGGCACAGATCACCTTGGAAATTTAGTAGTTGATCTTAATGTCGAAACCGTCGAAGAAAGTAAAGTTGCTGAAGATAAAATTCGAGCAGATTTAGCGGCTTATCATAAGTTTGATCCAAAGGACGAAATGGCCGTCGGTATGTGGAATTCAGTAGAAGGTGCTCAAGATGCAAAAGTAATGTTACGATTTATTTTCATTTTTATATGGCTGGTAGGTATCGGTAGTATCATTGCTGGAGTGATCGGGGTAAGTAATATCATGCTAATTATTGTAAAAGAACGAACCAAAGAAATTGGCGTGCGAAAAGCCTTAGGAGCTACGCCAGGTTCTATCATCAGTATGATTGTTTACGAAGCCGTCTTTCTAACTTCTCTCGCAGGATACTTAGGGCTGGCTTGTGGACTAGGCGTCGTATTCGGTATTCAAAAAATTATTGAAATAAATGATATCGAAGCTGAGTTTTTTAAAAATCCAGAAGTGGATCCGGCAACGATTATGGCAGCTATGTTTATTCTAGTAGCCAGCGGCGTAATCAGCGGATTAATTCCTGCGCTACAAGCTGTACGAATAAATCCAGTAATAGCTATGAAAAGCTAAAAAGGCTATTGGCCATTTGCTATTGGCTATTCTGTAACGTGATATCAAAATTGAATAACACTAATTTGCCTTGAAAAATGGTAAAATTGTATGACTGAAAAATATTAAATACTATTTGTTACTGGCGATTTACTTCCTGATGTTAACGCTAAATACGCGTTTGAGGGAAGCCAATAGCCAATAGCTAACAAGCTAATAGCCCAAAAAAATGTTTGACTACGATAAATGGCAGGAAATATTCAATACCATCGCGAAGCATAAGCTTCGGACGGGGCTCACCGCTTTGGGTGTCTTCTGGGGAATTTTTATGTTGGTATTTTTAATGGGAGCTGGTAATGGTTTGCAAAATGGAGTAAACGGATTGTTCGGTGGTCACGCCAAAAATAGTGTCTACATGGGATCGAACCGTACCTCATTGCCCTACAAAGGAATGAAACCAGGAAGACGCTTCTCGTTAAATAACGATGATGTTGTTACCATTAGAAATAACTTTGATGATGAGATTGCTTACATCGCACCTCGCTTATGGATGCCTGGAGGCGCTGTTTCTCATGGAGAAAAAAGTGCCAGTTTTGATGTGCGAGGTGACCTACCTGATTTATTACATATTACTGCCTTGGAAGTTTATAAAGGACGTTTTTTAAATGAGTTAGATGTAAAAGATAAACGTAAAATTGCCATCGTAGGTCGGGAAGTAGTAAAAGCATTATTTGAAGAAGGAGAAGATGTTATCGGACAATATATCAAACTACGTGGAACCGAATTTAAGATTGTCGGTGTCATCAAATCTAACCGTCGAGGAGAGGACGCAGTAGAGGATGAAAAAACCGTTTTATTGCCACTTACTACCGTCCAACAATTACGCAATCAACCTGGGCAAGTCGGTTGGTTTGTTTGTTCCATGTACGCTAATGTAGATGTAGGAATGGTAGAAGAAAAAATAAAAAAATTGCTCAAAGATCGCCACAATATTCATCCTGATGACAACCGAGCTATCTGGTCAGATAATATCCAAGAAGAATTCCAACAAATTAACGGACTCTTTACAGGAATCACCGTACTAGTCTGGTTTGTAGGAATTGGTAGTCTATTAGCAGGTGTCATCGGCGTCGGAAATATTATGCTCATTTTAGTAAAAGAACGTACCAAAGAAATAGGAATTAGAAAAGCTTTAGGAGCAACACCAACTTCCATCATCAGCATGATCTTGATGGAATCTGTTTTCCTGACCACGATTGCAGGTTACTTAGGATTGGCTTGTAGCGTCGGCGTATTATTTTTAATGAGCCAATTTATGGGAGATGCCACCGCCTTTTTCTCTAACCCAGAAATTGATTTAGGTATCTGCCTGCTATCTTTGGCGATTTTAGTTATTTGCGGAGCCTTAACAGGACTGATTCCCGCGATGCAAGCAGCAAATGTAAATCCGGTGATTGCTTTGAAAGATGAGTAACTGCGCCTTTGCGAGAAAAACACGATAAAAGATATACACGCAAGAAGGTCTCTGCGTCTTTGCGTTCTTTGCGAGAAAAAAATAGATAGATTATAAAACAAACACACGAAAATAGAAACACGAAAGCAGTGTCTTCCGAAACAAGTTCGGAACGAGTTCTGCGCCTCTGCGCGACCAAAATACGCTAAAAGAGAAAAACTCAAAACTCAAAAAATCAGAAACTCAAAACTTGAAACTATGAACAAAGGATGCCTACTCGGAATTGCACTTATGCTCCTCCTCGTCACCGCCGGACTATTTGCCTATTTCAATCAACAAGGCGACAACGAAACCGAAGGAATTAAAACCACCAAACCAACTATCGAAGACGTAGTGAAAAAAACCGTCGCTACCGGAAGTATCAAACCTCGAAAAGAAATTATGGTCAAGCCACAAGTCTCCGGAGTAATTGATAAACTCTTCGTCGAAGCAGGACAGCTCGTCACCAAAGGACAAAAGCTAGCCCGCATCAAATTGATCCCAGACCAGGTAAGTATCAACAACGCACAAAGTAGCGTAGAGCTTACCCGGATGCGTCGCGATGAAGCTCAACGAGAATTGACTCGTCAAAAGAAAATTTTCGATCAACAACTCGACGTCGAACAAGCGCGCGCTAATCTCGCCGATGCCAAGCAAGAGGAAGAACGTCAACGAAATCTATTCAACGAGGGCATCATCTCTCAAACAGATTATAATCAATTCAAACTGCGACTGAATATCCAACAAGCCGCTTTTGACAATGCCGGAATCGGTGCACTCAATAGTCTCAAACAATTTGAAGCCGACCTCGATATTCGTCAACAAGAATACGCAGCCGCTCAAGACAACCTCGCCTTATTACGCGAAGGTGCGACCCGAAATAGCAAGCAAGTTTCTAACATCGTCGTTTCTACGGTAGCTGGAATGGTACTCGATGTGCCGATCGAAGAAGGTGCTTCCGTGATCGAAAGAAATAATTTCAACGAAGGAACGACCATCGCTTCTGTTGCAGATATGAAGTCCCTAATTTTTGAAGGCAACGTCGATGAATCCGATGTTGGAAAACTCAAAGAAGGCATGCCACTAGAATTGACGGTAGGTGCCATTGAGTCTGAAAAGTTCGCCGCCACGTTAGAATATATTTCTCCGAAAGGAGTAGAAGAAGAAGGTGCTGTAAAGTTTGAAGTTAAAGCAGCCATCAAACCAACTTCCGAATCTTTTCTTCGAGCAGGCTATAGCGCCAGTGGTGATATCATCCTAGATAGACGCGATCAAGTTATCGTCCTACAAGAACGTGACCTGATCTTTAAAAAGGATTCTACTTTCGTAGAAATAAAAACAGGCGAAGATAGTTTTGAAAAACGATTGGTGAAGACGGGATTGAGTGATGGAATCAAGATTGAAGTGTTTGAATTGGATACGACGATGGTGGTGAAGGTGCAGTAGGGGAGTGTTGAATTGTTGAATCGTTTAATGTGGCCGTGTAGGTACGAAATTAAAACAGGCTGCTTCGAGATTGGAGCAGCCTGTTACTTTTTGATCATAGTTTTCTTGCTGGTTTACATGTTTAGTTGTAGGATATTTCAGACATTTAAAAATCTTCAGAAGCCTGAAGAGATTCCATGCTTATAACCCACTTTCCAATCGAAACCCCGACCGAGTAGCGTGTCGCACAAATTTCATGAATCTGCACGTTCACAAATTAAGTTCTTCCGGTACTTGCTCATAACAGCTTACCCCAAAAGAAGTTAAGTAGGGTACAAACGCAATCTTATCTTTTATACAGGTAGTAAAAAATAGCTTTTTAAATGTAAAAAATGTATTTTAGTTTGTGTAATTAATGAACAGCGGTTTTATGAAAGAAAATATCGTCAAAATCCTTATCTCTATACTAGTTATAATAATGATGGTGTATCATCTATACATGGGACACCTTTTGGTATCTTCCATATGTGTTTTACACTTCTTCTGTTGTTGTGCTGTTTTATACGCCTTTTATGAAAATCACCCTATTCAGAAAAAAATAGCGCAATTTTGGATTGGTATTACTTCCTTGTTTCCGATAGTTGTCATCTTGTTGCATTTTTATCAAATCCTCTTTGGAAATAAGAAACCTTGGCAATACGATGGTGATAGTTGGGCTTCTATATTTATCATGTCTATCCCATTAAGCATTGGAATCATTACCATGATTCTAGCATCAAAATACCTAAACGAAAAACGAGTAAAACCAAACTAGCCTTACTCGTTTTTAGATAAAAGAATCCGCACATCCACACGGTCGAAGGCATTATTAATTCTTCATTAAAAAATTATTAATTATTCCTCACTAATTCCCAACCCCTGCCGAATCCCTTTCTCCACCGCCGGAACCCCTCGCTTCATCCACTGCGGCTCCTTCCCACCTTTCAAATAAAAATCAAAAAACTGCGACATTCGAATATTAAAATCCATCCGATTCTGACGTTTTACTGGCCAGTGTGGTTCATCATTATAATTCAACATCCAAGCAGGTTTACCCAATCGACGTAGTCCCACAAACATCTCAATTCCCTGATACCACGGTACCGCACCATCTTTGTCATTGTGTAAAATCAGTAGTGGCGTTTCTACTTTATCTAAGAAGAAAATCGGCGAATTTTCTAAATACCGTAATGGCTTATCCCAGATC
>CALGJS010000099.1 GCA_937927835.1 uncultured Saprospiraceae bacterium
TTCTATATTTCTACGCTCCGTGGGACTTAATGATTTTTTATTTTTAAATAAATCTTCAATCAATTTTCCATACTTTCGATTGGTCATCATCTCGTGAGAAATAGCAGATAGTGTCGCTAATTGTTGAGCTCGAAAACGATTCCCTTTTTTTGGTAAATAAACTTCCTTATCCCAATGGAGTAGTGCCGTGGCAAATTGGAGGTCGGTATGTTTTTTATTATGAGCTAGATATTTTTTATAGGTGTTAGACATGTATAAGGTACTTTTTAAATTATTATGATTTTTTTGCTTTTTGCTTTTTGCTTTTTGCTTTTTGCTATTTGCTATTTGCTATTTGCTATTTGCTATTTTTCGATCGAAGGCATTATTAATTCTTCATTAAAAAATTATTCACTACTTTCCTCTACGAAAAAAATCGCATTATTGTTCAAATCATACAATCCAAACTCATGCGTATTCCACGGCGTATTTTTAGTAAGTTTGTTTGAGGGAACGACCCCTTTGTCCACCATTTCTTGAAAAAGGGTATCAATATTTTTTACAAAAAACTTAACTACCGAACCTCCAAGTAATGGATCTTCCAGCGTATTTGCGTGCCATTGAAGGTGGATGGAAATTCCTGCACGTTTTAAAATAGCATAATCTTGGGCAATATGTAGCGCACTAAAACCAAGCTTTGTTTTATACCACTCCAGATCTCTTTCTAAATCTTCTGTTGGTAAAACGGGAGTAACATCTAGGAATCGTGTCGGAGCAATGACTTCTTTGGTCGCTTCTTGAATCCTTTGTTCTATATAAACAGATAAAGCAGCAATATTAAAATCAAACCATTCTTGTTGTACCGTCGGAAACTTATAAAGGACATCTTTAAATTTTTTGTAAGCTCGTTTCTTTTTAGTGGCAGCGCGTAGTTGATCCTGTACCGTTCGACTATCTATGGTTGGAATAAAACGTTGCATGATCTGTTGGTTTTCCATTTTAGGAACGCCGCGTAGAATTAATAATCGTCGATTATCTTGAGGAGTTTCGGTTGGTGTTTCGTCTTCTTCAGTCCATCGTTCGTCATCCCGACTATGCCGATTAGGATCTGGAATAGCTTCCACCGTCCATTCATTTAGATCTACATAACAGTGAAGACCTGCATCTAGATTTTCAGCAATTTCAGTGATTTGAATTTTGGTTAACGACATAACGAATTAGTGTTTTTGGAAATTAGATCTTCCAATTCCCAAGACCATCATTCCCCAACCTAGGATAAAAAATACACCACCAATAGGCGTAAGCGGTCCCAAAAAAGTCCAGCTGCTTATTCCTAATACTTCGCGACAAGCTAATAAATATAGTGATCCAGAAAAGAGTAATATTCCTACTAGAAAAAACCAACCACCGGTGATGATACTTTTTTCAGGAATATGAAAATATAAAATCCCCGCTACCAACATGGCGATGCTATGATAAAATTGATATCGAACCCCGATCTCAAAAGTGTTGAGTTGGGCTGGATCTAAAACGGCCTTGAGTCCGTGTGCACCAAAAGCACCAATGACAACGGCCAATAACGCGGCGAGCGCACCCACCATCAATAGTTTTTTATTCATAAAGTAAAGATAAAGAATACCTCCACTCAAACAAATCGAGCGGAATCGAAAAAATACAAAATGACATAAGTGAAACAATCTCCAGAATACTGAAAAAACTATTTATACACAACATATTTACGATACCTGCCGCAGGCAGGAAAGATTTACACGTTCGAGTGTCTCTGCGCCTCTGCGTTCTCTGCGAGAAATAAAAATTTTAGAGCAGACTCAAAGCCTACAAAAAAACTACTCCTTCATCTCCTTCTCCAAATGATCCAAAAACAGAATCCCATGCAGATGATCAATTTCATGTTGGAAAATAACTGCCGTAAAATCCTCAATCATTTCTGTTTGATGCGTACCATCCATTTTGTCATATTCGAGTAGAATGGCGTAAGCACGATTGGTGGTAGTTCCACGTTTGTCAGGAATAGACAGACATCCTTCTGGGCAATCTTGTTTTTTATCGGTGTACTTTTTGATCACTGGATTTAGGTATACTTCAAATGGAAAACCTTCTTTGTCAAATCGTTGAACCCAGATGATGTTTTTTAAAATTCCAACTTGTGGCGCTGCAATTCCAACTCCCAGCGACATACTATCTCGAACGGTGACAAGCAATCTTTTTACAAAATGATCTAAGACTGGATCGGAGGGATTGGGAATTACCTTTTCACAAGTTTTTCTTAATAATAGTGAATCCGTCTTATTCGTGATCTTCCAAACACGCATGGGAGAAAGCGTATCGGCTGATAAGATTAATTGCTTTTGTGTGGCGTCAAAATGGTTGGTCATCTTAGTTGCCGTAGCAACCGAACGAGAAGCAGAACAACTGGCCAAGAACGTGAATCCAAGTAAGGATAATAAATAGATAGCAGATCGAATCATTTTGTTTTTTTTAGATAAAAAAATCTTGACTCAAAAGTACTCAAATGGTTTGGAAGTTTTGGGAAATGCTTACTTGGATATTTTTTGATTGAAAAGTATTGCTATTGAGATCGAAAAAAGACAATAAAAGAGAAAATGAATAATATTGATTTGAACGAAATAGGCAACTTTACTTAAGTTAAGTGGATGGTTTTCTAACAGACTCTTGATAATAGAAAATTACTTTTAGCAGGATATCTTTATTGTACAGTGTTGTTAGAAGGTTGAAGTCTAAATATTAAATTGAGATTAGTTAGTATACTGTAATTTTAAGAATTATAGTATGATAACATTGTAAAGTTGAAAAAAAGACTACACCCTCCGGGTGGGCCCACCCCTTGAATTTGACCGAAGGTCTGTGTATGCCCGCTTAGAAGCGAGCAAAACCAACACCAAACTCCTAACGAAGTCAATAACCTGTACAGCTTCGCTACCCTAATGCAGGATAAAACCCCACTTTAGTTATGTAAAAAATAAAAAGAAATAAGCGCGCTGTGAACCTGCCGGCCGAGCAGGCGGGTTCACTAAAAAATAAAAAAAAATCCTGCATTTGCCTTGCCTACTGTACTAGTCAAGGTAACCTAGATGCAAGATAATTAATTGTTTTTAAAATAAAAAATAAAACACAAATAATTTTAAATAAAATTATTTTTTAATCTTATTATCAATATCGTTATTCCCCAGGTTAATCCACAATCTATTATTAGTTTTTTAACCATTCCATTAAGTAGTTTAAGAGGTCATAAGTTTACCCCGTTTCCTTTTTATAATAAAATAAGCCACCAGCAAATTCGGTACCCAACTTACCCAACCGACAATAAGATAAGCGGTGATAAAATCTTTTAAAAAATAAATTAATGGATATAATCCAATGGAAACAGATAGGAATCCGAATATCCACCAAGTTGTTTTATTGATTACTTTTTTCATAATGGTTTTTTTACTTCTAATTCGGGAATACGCTACTTGCTTTTTGCTGCTGCCTACTTGCTTCCCTCAATCGCGATTGAAGAGGGCAAGAAGCAAATAACGAGTAGCAAGAATCAAAAAAATCCATTTTAAACGCTGATTCGCATTTACCATAAATATAAGATTATAAACTAAATTATTATCATTTTTAATAATCATCAAAACACCTTAAGTAGACTTTATGTCAGTCAACTTCAATTTTTATTGTCAAAATGACATTCGTTTTCTAAAATAAAAACCACTTCTGACATAAAAAACTGGCTGGAACAGCCTTTGATGATCCTATCATTGTTT
>CALGJS010000100.1 GCA_937927835.1 uncultured Saprospiraceae bacterium
CTAATTCCTGCGGGAACTGGACTACGAATTTTTGATCGTTTATACGTTACTAGCAAAACAGCACACGATGCTGCTCAGGCACGTCGAGATGAGATTGAAGAAATGGAAGAGATGGAAGGAGTGGAGTAGGGTGAAGAGGCTGTTGGCTTTTGGCCATTAGCCATTGGCTTTCACTCGACCGCGTGTGACGTGTGTTGAAAAATATAAAAAGGTTCGCTTATGATTAAGCGGGCCTTTTTTGGTTTGGTAGAAGTCTACTTATTATTCAAAATTAGAAGAAACCAATTTCTGAAAATATGAGGTCAATTTTTATAGATATATAGAATGTCCTAAATCTCGGGTACTGGAATACAAAAAAAAAAGTCGTAACTTTCATTTACATTCCACTTCGTAAATTTAAAAATTCATGAGCTCAATTAGTACACCTTGGGGATACACATACGAGTACAAAAGATTAACCAGAGAAGAAGGAGAAGCATTAATAAGAAAATTAAATGGTCAGTTATTAGTAGAGTATCAAAATTCTATGGATTTTGAAACTGCAAATGGTCCTTATTTATTAGAGGATGGTCAGGTAGTACGTATTTACGATGTTAGCGCTTTCTGTTATTCTTCTATGAAGGACTATCACTGTATGCGATATGGTTCTGATCCAATTCTTAAAAACAAACATTTTCTATCTGATGGCCCATTTCAAAAAGTTGAATATCTCCCAAATGGAGAAAAAATATTTTACACCCGACTTAGAAAAGTAGATGGTCAAATACTTAGAGATGTTTTACCGTCTCTTGATTTAAAGCGTTTTCCTTCGATCCAAAGTACCCATATTGAGTTATATCTAACAGCAGATTCTGAAGTTTTAGAGTTTAGGAAAATTTACGAGGATTATAACCTCTACCAAGATGAATTGGATTATCAGAAATGTTGTGAAAAAAAAGCTTTAGCAAATAATTTTAGTTTTAGAGTTGTTCCCCAACTTATAAGTCTAAAAATGGTTGGAAGAAATCCTTATGGCGAAGATTTTATCAATCGAGTGGATGAGTTAGCCGCTAAGCTTCCAGATATATTAAATTTGAAAAATACAGAAGGAATATTTAATTATAAATTTAGTACTTTAAGAAAAATTGAAAAGATACTGTACAGAAATGTAATTACTGATGCTTTTAGTGATCAAATTTTTCTACCGCTTTATGCTTACTATGGTAAGACGTTTATCAAAGAAAATAGTAAATACGATTATGATATTAAATGGACATTAAGACAAGATGATTTATATAAAACTTGGATACCAGATATTCAACTCAATGGCCATTATTTAGAAATCTATGATACGATTTTAAAAATGCTTGACCCAGAAGAGGATCATCGTGTTAGTTTTAATACAATACTAACTAGGTATAAATAAATGGTATTTTTTTCTGAAAAAGACTTAGAATAACTCGTCGTGTTGTTGAGAGATAATCAACTCGGTTACGGCACGATAACATTGATATTTCCTCGCTATAACACCCCCTCGCTATAACACCACAATCCAACGCCAGTAATAAAAGATTATACAAAAATCATAGCGCTTGTTTACACCTCCTGGTGTAGATACAGCTATCAAGCAATAATAGACAAAAGATGACAATTTCCTTAGCTAGAAGTGCTTACCTCAATTTAATGAAATTTATTTTAAACTTGTAGTGTGTCTTTAGCAAAGCCATTTTTTGTCAGTAGGAAAGTTCGTCTAAGTTTTCGTTTCTACACCACGAGGTGTAAACGAGCGACAACACTTTTTTGTAATACGAAAAGGTGGATGTTGTGATGGCATAGCTTGGAATTTAGTTAATGAAAAAAATCCTACATGTACTACTAGATTGTCTCTCGTTTTAGTTTTCTAAGTATTTATTTGGTATTATGTATTTCGGATGTGTAACTTCTTTTATCCATATTATTCCATCAAATGATTCTGCCAAGTTCATTTTAAATATAATTTTTCTAATTCTATTAACAACCCAAACATTATCTAATTCTTCAAAAAGCCAATTATTTTCTTGCTGCTGACTTTTAACGTCTACAAATATTTTTGATTTCCCAGTTTTCAAAAAATTGGACTGAATACTATTGACTGGAAGTTTCGATTTTTCATTTTCGTAAGTCACTTTTCTTAGCACGGATGTAGGATTTCCAAGCGAATGAAAAAATCCAATGCTATAATACTGATCACGATAATTATCTTTTAGTATTTCTCCCATACAAGCTCCTCTAACTTCTACATTTGAAATATGATCGTTATGAGCCGAAACTATTATATTCTCATTAGGGTATAAATCACTTATGATCCATTTTAATACTTCAGCTATCGTAGAATCTCTTTCACCTACACTAGCTGTTCTATTTCTGCCGTTTAATTCTTTCCATTTTCTGTACTTTTCAAGGAAGATCTTAACCTGAGTAGCAGCACTATCTATCGAAACATTAAGCTCCTTTGAAATTTCACTGACACCCTTCTTAGTATTAATGTCGAATCCGATTATCTTTAAATCGGGTTTTGTCTTTAAATATTTTACTATTTCCAAGTGTTCTTCGGTATGCCAAACTGGGGTGAATAATTCTTTTAAAAGTATTGTGTCAGTAATTTCCAATTTATGCAGATTACCAAAATAATTCTTTGCCACATCGGATTCTATGGCTAATACATTAAAACTAAGTTCTTCATGCAAATATTTTATCAACTCTAATTTTGTAGCATTATGTTCTTTCACACCATGTAAACTTTCCCCAAGAGCAACTATTCTTTTACCGTCTAATACGTTTTCTAAGAATTTCCATTTTTCCTTTGATTCTAATTCTGTATTTATTTCTACAAATCCATCTTGTTGAGATAATCCCAAATGGCTGATTAGCAGTATTCCTATTACAAAGTATACCCTCATTTTTTATTTTTTTGTCAGTAGGAAAGTTTGTCTAAGTTTTCGTTTCTACACCAAGAGGCTTGCCTACCGGAAGGTAGGTATAAACGAGCGACAACACTTTTTGTGAATACGAAAAGGTGGATATTGTGGTGTTATGGTAGGGAGTTTCGTTCAATAGCAAAACATTAAACCCTATATTTCAGTCAACCCACTATTTAAAAATAGAAAAAGCTACTTCCGAAAAATTCGCTTTAGCATTTTGAAATAAATCACCACACCAAAGTAACATCCCCTTTATACACCTGCGACCAGCCATCCAAAAATACTACTTCTACATGATAAATAAATACATTGCTGTTTAGTCTTTGACGATTCAATTTACCATCCCAAGCGTAGGCAAAATCATTGGGAGGAAAGTTATTATGTTCGAGCAATAGTTCGCCCCATCGATTAAAGACTTTAAAAGTTTTAACGGTCAAAACATCTTTTCCACCATAAACCATAAAATAGTCATTCCGTCCGTCGGCGTTCGGAGAAAAGGCATTTGGAATATAAATATTTCTTTCTTTTTTTACTAAGTAAGAAACGGTGTCCACTCCTTCACAACCATTTATATCGATAAATTGAACGGAATAAGTTTGGCTGTTGAGTGGAAGGAGCGTCGCCTCATCACAAAATTCACAATCTACTAGCTCAGGCGTCCAATTTATTTCTGCTATTTGGTCTAATGAATAATTAGTATATGCTTTCAAATCATATTCACAACCCAATAGTACCGTTTCGTCCGGCCCGAGGTCTACAATCAATTCTTGTCGATTAGCGATCGTAAATAGGGTGTCCCATTCACAACCAGTTTCATCTCGAATAGTTAAAGAATAAGTCGCTGGTTCTAGTAAGTTTCGTTCATTGCTAAGACTAAAATTTTCATTATCAAAAGAATAATTATAAGGTTCAATTCCACCTGAAACATCGTTGACCGTGATGCTACCATAACGTTCTCCGAAGCAAGGCTGAGATAGACTTATATCCGCACTGGTCGGTTCTGCCTCGTTTAAGGTGATTAGAGAAGAGGCAGTAGCAGTACATCCATTGGTCGTGTTGGTTACCAATAATTCATAAGTACCTGCTGCATCTACTAATGGTGTAAGAGTATTGGCTCCGCTTACGATATTTCCGTTAGTGGTAGACCATTGACTTGAAAAGTCTCCGCCGAAAGAAGATCCAATTCCATCCAGCGTTATCTCAGCAACCAAGCAGTTTAACTCACCACCATCCGTGGCAATTGCAACGGGTGTTTCAATATCTACGGTGACGATGACAGATCCCGTCGCAGTACAACCAGTCGTTTGATTCGTCACCAAAACTTCATATTCCGCCGGTGTATCGACCTCCGGACTTGGCGTGTCAGCTCCTTGCAGGATATTGCCATTTACGGACGTCCATAAAAAATCATACCCTTGATTTCCTCCGACAACATTGACCTGTAAGACTTGGGTAAGATTGTTTAGACAACTCAAGGGTGAGATAAAATCAAAATCCAGTACAGGCGTAGGTTCTTCCACCACTTCCACCATCGTAGTGGCGGTACAGCCCTGATCGTCTTCAATAAAAACTTCATAAGTACCTGAGGCATCGACCGTAATGGAACTAGCAGCTGGATCTGAAATAATATTACCATCGGCAGTTGTCCAGAGATAAGTAGAATTCGTGTTGGGAGAAACGGCTGTGGAAATAATATCAAGCGTTCCGTCTTCACATAAAATGCTGATCGGATCTACTAAGACACCAGCAGGAGAGAGAATTTCTCCCTGAAGTAATTCGTATTGATAATCGCAAACATCCCCATTTTTTCCATCCATCATAAAATAATAGGTCTCCCCAATTATTAAATCATTAGCGATTAAAGTACCTGATTGATTGTTGGCGACGGGATTAAGACAATTCGTAACTGCTTCAAAAAATTGACAATCTTCTGTAAAAAAGAATTGTGCTTGCAAACCTTGACCGGTTTGACAATTGTTTACTGAAATTCTTATTTGGAAGGAAGTACTTCCTGCGACGAACTTTACCCAGTTATTATTTTCTACTCCACCACAAAAGGCATTAGGCGTACCTGAATTGACGGCTCCTTGATTGTTGGCGCAGTATCCGTCTAACGTACATACATAGGGTGCCGTCTGACAAGTGTTGGATGGTGAAAAAGGAACGCCACAAGGCTGAGCATAAACCTGATTAGTGAAAAATAGAAATATTAGCCAAAGTCTAAGAACCTTCATCTGTTTTTTATTTAATAATTGAATATCGAAAGTATCATAATTTCTTTCTTTACTCAACTATTCTTTGCTGCTCTTTTTGTATGAAAGTTTACTTAACTGGTTTTATCGTGGAAGTTGTCTTAAAATAGCATTTTCGGGACTGTTTCCTCAAGTGTATGGCTTCCCGTCCCTTCGGGTTCACTAATTTGCATTAGCTCATGCCGCCCGCGCCTCTAATCCTAAAGGAAGCCCAGCTCGCTGACACACTTTAAATGAATAGTCTCGCATTTCCTATCTTCAGATAAAGCTATTTTCGATAGGCTTCCATATATCGTCCAATGTATTTTCCAATAATATCAAATTCTAAATTCACTTTATGACCTGCCTTTAAATTTTTAAAAGTAGTATGTTCAAAAGTGTAAGGAATAATGGCAACACTAAAATGGGTATCGTCTGGATCAACGACCGTTAAGCTAACACCATTTACACAAATAGAACCTTTATTAACCAACAGATACGCTGGATTTTTTGGATAAGAAAAACGATAATACCAACTTCCATCTGCTTCTTTTACTTCCGTACAAACACCCGTCATATCTACGTGGCCTTGTACCATATGTCCGTCCAAGCGAGCGTTGGCAAGCATCGCTCTTTCTAGATTAACAATCGCACCAACTTCTAATAATCCTAGACTGGTTTTATCGAGTGTTTCTTGAATAGCCGTGACGACATAAGTATCCTCTTCTAATTCTACCACCGTTAGGCAAACACCGTTATGACTCACACTTTGATCTATTTTCAATTCATGAGTGATCGCAGATTTAATGGTGAAATGAATATTTTCTCCTTCGTGACGGATGGCCTCGACGGTGCCTAGTGTTTCTATGATTCCTGTAAACATGGATTTGGGTTTTGCTGGTTGGCTGGTTAGCTATTGGCCGGTTGGCTTTCTTCTAACGCGATTTTGATATTTCTAATTTTTTTATTTTTCCCTAAGTTGTTGAAATAACATCTCTATTAATTCACTCTTTGAGTTAAAGGGAAAATTGACTTTGCTTTTGCAGTTGAATTTGAATTTGAAAAAATAATTTTAGAAGAGGTCTCCCTTGTTTAAAAAACTATTTCATTTTTTATCAACTATTTAACAATTCAACACATCAATAGTTTACGCTCCTTTAATTCGACAATCCATCAGCGCCAATACCATCGCTAGTTGTTCTTCTCTGGTGATATTGGTGTTGTCAATTAGAACGGCGTCGCTGGCTTTTGCTAGTGGACTATTTGTTCTGGTAGAATCGAGGTGGTCGCGTTGGGTAAGGTTGGCTTCGACATCGTGTAGGGCAGCGATGATTCCTTTTTTTTGTAATTCTTTGTATCGTCGAATGGCTCTGATATTAGGATCAGAGGTAAGGAATATTTTGAGTTCTGCTTCTGGAAAAACGACGGTACCAATATCTCTACCATCCATAACGACACCTTTTTTTTCGCCAATTTTACGTTGTTGGGCAACCATTGAAGTACGAACCGCTGGGATGGCACTTACTTGACTGACTAAGTTGGATACTGGCATATCTCTAATTTCCGTCTCAACGTTTTCGTCGTTTAAGAAAGTAAAAGTTTGCCCATCGATGACTCGTAGATCGGTATTTATATTATTTAGGGCTTTTTCGACGGCAACTGGATCTTTGATATCCGTATCATTGCGTAGAAAGTAAAGGGTAGCGGCTCGGTACATAGATCCTGTACTAATGTATAAATAACCGCAAGCGTGGCTAATATCATTAGCAAGTGTACTTTTACCGCAGGAGGAATGGCCATCAATGGCGACGATAATTTTCTTCAAGATTAAGTTTGTTTGGTACAAAGATAACTCAAAAAGATGAAAGATTAGAGAAGTGTTTATTTCCCAATTCGAAGGTATCCCAAGAAGCCGAGTAATAGAAGGAATATCGTTCCTGTTCCCCACCAAAGTGAATTTGTTTGGAAAATGCTTGCGGATTGCTGAGGAAGTATAATAGGGGAGACGTCTCCGATCATCACAAAGGCGGCCCAATAAAAAGGGTGTCGAGAATTTGGGGGAGCTGTTTCTAAGAAGTGGCGTTTCGCTTTGGCCATTGCGATATGTTTAGGTTGACCAGATTTTAGTTCCAAATAAAATTGCTCCATTAATTTGGCGGTGGCAACATCACTGATTTTCCAAAGGGTGGGGACGACGGACGAGGCACCTGCATATGTAAATCCACGAGCAAGATTGATGATTCCTTCGCCTTTGGCTAGTGTACCATTGGCGGTTTCACAAGCACTGAGGACCACTAGCTCTGCCGAGAGTTGTAGACCATAGATATCCTTGATATAGAGTAGCTCATTTTCTAAAGAATCTTTTATTTCTTGAAAAGCTAGGTAAGAATAATTGGCGTGTTCTACGTTTACCTTTCCATGTGTTGCTAAGTGAATGATTTGATAATCGGGAGCCAATTTCATAAAGTTGTCTTCTGTTGCTTCTGTACTTTTTAGAACAGTACCGCTACCTACTATTTTTTTGATGCGATCAACTTCTTGTCTGTTGTGCGTGAGTTGACCAAAGTCTCGTAGTTGAGAAATGGAAAAAGGCTGATCTCCCTCAAAAGTTGGAGCAAAGGCTAAAAAATGATGGCGAGGTGTTTTTGTGGAAGAAGGATTTCGGCAAATAGCATCGAGTGAATATTGATAGCTGATCGTGTAATTTTTTAGTAAAAAAGGATACGCTGAATAATCTGTTTTTGGAGTAGGTATTTCGGTTAGTAAACCTTCAAAGGATAAATTTTCTAAGAGGTTGTCGGGGAGAATGATTAGTCGAGAGGGCAGCTTCCGAACGAATGGTTCAATTAATTTTTGATATAAAAATAATCCTGTTTTATGATAATCTATAAGCGCTTTTTTAGCAGTGGGGCTGTTGTCAGCGGAACTAATAATACTGGTATTGAATGTATTTAATTTTTCTGAAAGAGAAAAATCCATCGGGACTCGTTCGACTGAAAAATCCCATTTGTCAAATAATAAAACATAAAGGTGTTTGCTACCAACGTAGTAGGAAATGATTCCTTCGTTCGATAGCAATTTCTCTTGCAAAGAAGCTACCGCGGGAACGGAGTTATGATATTTAAGTTGATAAAATTCTGGGTATTTTCTTTTAATAAATTCCAATTGATCTTTTTGATCTTTTCGATAATTGATTAGCTGATCACGTGCATTAGAAATGACCGATTTTTCATTGGTTATTTGTGCCTGAAATAATTTTTTCTCTGTTTGAGAAACGAGAATATCAAGAGCATTTATTTGTTGAAGAATCGAGTCTGGAAGCAGGTCTGTAATAGAAGTATCGGATTTATTAAGACGCTCATAAAGAAAATTATTTTTACTTTTTTCGGATAAAAATAAGATTTCATTTAGTGCTGTAGAATCGTTTTCTTGTTTCCATATTTGGAAGTTGAGATCTATGGCAGACTCAAAGAAGTCCATATTGTTTTTCATAAAAATTTGTCTTGATGCTTGATCGCTGACGGTATGTTTGGCTATTTCAAAAATGGCTAACGCTTTATGGTAGGCTGTTCGTGCTTTATACAAAAAGTCGCTCTTTTGAGACGATTGATACTGAGCAGTAAAGACTTTAGCTTGTTCAAAATAAAGATGAAATAAATCTTTTGGAAAAGTAATTTTATCTAAACGAGATTGGTGAGGTGGTCCACTTTGATCGATGATGTTAAACGCAGTTTTTAATTGTTGCTGTGCTTTGAAAGGTTGTTCTATGGCAAGATAACAGCGAGCCATTTCTAATA
>CALGJS010000101.1 GCA_937927835.1 uncultured Saprospiraceae bacterium
TCCCACATAATTTCTTCATCATTAATATCTGTCGTATTTACAATGCCAAATCCTTGTGCCAACCAAAGCTTACCTTCGGTAGCAGGATCGAATAATAATTCACCAATCGAAATCCATCCTCGATTGTCATATTCATTCACCCAGTCTACATCCGTTGCGGTAACATCCTGTAATAATTCCGTCCAGTTTTGACCTCCGTCGGTAGAACGTAAACACTGTCCGTTTTCTTGACTGACATAAATCCTATTTTCATTAAATGGATCAATGGCAATTCCTGTAAAATAATTTTCAAAAGGAGCCAGTGCCGTCCAAGTTCCGTTTTGATATCGCATAACTTGATAGTCGGCCGTAACATATAAAGTTCCTGCTGTATTGACAATGGCTTCTTCCATATGATGTCCAGTAGTAAGGATGGGTCCATTCGGACGATCGTCAATTCGGCTCCAAGTAAGGCCCGTATCATTTGAAAAATAAATCCCTGTTCCATTGACCGTCGCATATAAATTATTGGTCAATCCATTAGTCATACCACCAGATGTATCAAAAATAATATTGGTTACCCCAAAACCATCATTCCCCGAAGGAATCACACTTGGATTAATTTGGCTCCAATTATCTCCACCATCTCGCGTATACCAAAGACCGTCAGATTGGGTAGCAAAAAATACATTGTCCGAATTTTGAGGATCAACCGCGAGCCGTTCACCAGTGGTCCTTCCTTCATCATTGGCACCAACGTATACATTACAAAGGCTGGTTTTTGTCCAAGTATTTCCTTGGTCATCTGAGCTAAAAACACAACCTACTTCATCAGATGGAATCGGAATAGTAGTTTGAAAAACCATATAAGCACGATTCGCATCAGAAGGAGCAGAAACGATACTGAGCACTCCACCATAAGTGTTGGCATTCCATATTTCCGAATTGTGATTGACTTCATCAGCAGGCATCGAGGATTCAGTTACTATTTGAATCCACTCTGTACCTGCAGCATTTAGTCGATAGGCTCCTCCTACGTCGCTTCGAAAATAGATGGGACTTCCACTGGTGTGAATGTCCATCCCCGTTGCCCAGCCACCGTTGCCGACTCGAATCGGATCCCAAGAATAGTCACTCGTTAGGTCATTTTGTGCAAACAAGACTCCTGATACAAAGAGCAAAAAGAGAAAGGTGAGATTATTTTTTTTCATAATTGATTCTTTTAAAGGCGTTATCTTTTGTAAAAATTTCAACAACCCTAAAACGCACAACCTTTTAAATACCCTACCATTTTTCAACTATCTTTTCAAATTACTGTTTAGGATAAAAGCTTTTTTCTAAAAATTTATGGCAGATCTTTCTAAAAATAAAAAAGGTATTTGCGAAACGGCAACTTTCAAATCCATCTTTACAAAAGAAGGACGTGGGTTACGTAATTTTTTATATTTTAAAACGGGGAATCTCTCTCAAGCAGAAGACCTAGTTCAAGAGGCTTTTTTAAAATTGTGGGAAAAATGTGCGGTAGTTCTACCTGAAAAAGCCCGTAGTTTTTTATACACTATCGCCAATAATTTAATGATCGATCAACAACGACGTAAAAAGGTCATTCTCAAACATCGACAACAATTAAATCCTATGGCTACTCCTCCCGATGCTGGTTATCTCTTAGAAATGCAAGAATTTAAAATTCGGCTAGAGTCGGTTATAGATAGGATGCCGGAAAAAAGTAGAATTGTTTTTTTATTAAATAGAATAGAAAAAAAGACATATACGGAAATTGCGGCACAACTTGGAATCGGGGTAAAAGCAGTTGAAAAACGAATGCATCGAGCATTACAGGATTTTAGAAAATTAGAAATAGAGATTGGTAGAAAAAAGAAAAAATAATTGGTAGGGTTTCCTCCAACGAACTCGTTTTACACATAGAATGGATAAATCTAACGACGATACTTTACTGGCAGAATGGCTGGCCGGCACCATCTCGGAGGCCGACCTTAAAACGTTGGCAGCAAGGGTAGATTTAGACGCCTTGTCCAAAAAGTTGGCATTGGTCGATGAATTTACGGTGCCTGATTACAACGATGCTGCCTTATGGGAAAAGATCATCGCAAAAAAAGAGCACCAATCCCAGAGAACAATGCGGCAGTTGCTTCGGCCATTATTGGCCAGCGCTGCTGCTATTTTTGGTTTTATGATGATTTGGTTTTTCTGGTCAGGACAAAACACTTTAGAATTAGCGACCAAGACAGGAGAAAAAATAGAATTTATACTCCCTGATAGTTCTACGATCTACCTTAACGCCGGAACAAAAGCAAGTTATCAGCCAGATACGTATCTGAACGATCGAACGATTTATCTAAAAGGTCAAGGGTTTTTCTCAGTAAAAAAAGGGAGCCCATTTACCGTAAAAACTGACAGAGGGAAGATCCGCGTCCTCGGTACGACCTTCGATATTAATACGAGAAGCCATGAAAGATTTGTGGCTTGCTATTCAGGAAAAGTAGCAGTCGAAAAAAACAAAAAAGAGGTAACGCTAACAGCCGACGAAATAGCCTTGGATAAAAATGGAAGCTTAGAAAAAATCACGGTACCTTCTACTGATAAACCGACTTGGATAGAAGGTCTCTCTCGTTTTGAGAAGGTGCCACTTAATTTGGTTTTTGAAGAATTAGAGCGACAGTATTCCGTGAAGGTTCAGTATAAAAAAGATTTGAGCAACCGAGCCTATTCTGGAATTTTTCCGCACGATAATTTAGAAGACGCACTAAAATTAGTTTGCGGAGCGATGAACTTAGACTACACTCAAAAGAAAAATATTATTACGGTTAAGTAAAATGCTATTTGCCGATTGCTTCTGGCTTCTTGCTTCCCTATATCGCGATTGAAAAGAACAAGAAGCGAGTGGCAAAAAACACATATAATCTATGTCCCAAACTTGATTAGAAGGTTACTTTACTTGGTAAATTTATTTTTGACATTAATTATAAATTGTTCTACACTAGAAAAAAAATATTCTCTTATTGGCTGAGTATAGGATTTTGCCTATTACTCAATGGGTACCTCTTCGCCCAAAACAACCAATTTTCTTTTGACCATACACCTTTACCCGTAGTTTTTACAGCATTAGAAAAAAGTACAGGTCATACTTTTAGTTATGATTATGAATTAATCTCCCCCATCTTAATTTCTGGAGATTTTAAAAAAAGATCCATTGATCAACTTGTCAACAGGTTACTAACAGACACTGGGCTTACTTATAATGCCGTGGGTCGTCATTTAATTATAAAACCAAATAATCCCGTTGATCCTATTGAATTAAAAAAGACCGCTGCAATTTGTGGTTACGTAAAAAGCGACCAACAACCCTTGGCATTTTCTAATATTATTTTAAAAATAAATGGTCGAGGTAGTCAATCAGACGAAGACGGTAAATTTGAAATACCAGGGCCTTTTGTAAAAAATACAGTTGTAGAAATTAGTCATCTTGGCTATCGTTCTCAACAAATATTATTATCTGAATTTTTAGAAAATAATTGTTTGACCATCCATTTATCATCGGTAGAAAACACCTTAGGTGAAATCATTGTTTCTGATCAAACCAAAACTTCCAACGAGGATCCTTTTGAACAAACGATCTCCTTTCAGCCTGCACAAGAATTGGCTGTTGCAGGTGCACCTGACAACGACATCTTCAGGCGTCTTCAACAAATCTCTGGCATTAGCGGAACGGGGGAAACCGCCACCGGTATTCACATCCGTGGTGGCACTGCAGATCAAAACTTAATTCTCTGGGACAATATTCCGGTCTATCATACTGGACATTTTTTCGGAATGGTTTCTAATTTTAATCCAGGATTAGTAGATAAAGTATCGGTTCAAAAAAACGGGGCAGATAGTAATTATGGCAATAGTGTTTCTGGCATCATAGATTTAAAAACAACCAATCAAATTCCAGATCGAATTTCCGGAGAAATAGGAACCAACTTATTATATGGTGACGCTAGTTTTAAAATTCCATTATTTAATAAAAAAGCGATGTTACTACTCGGTGGGAGACGTTCTTATACTGATTTTTTTAAAAATAAATCTTATGATAAATTCCTTAATCAGATCTTTCAGAGTGGTCGGGTAAACGAAGATCCAGAACGACTCACCGATCGAACACCATTAGTTCCTAACACTCGATTTTATGATTTTAATTTTAAATTCTTATACCAGTTAACAGAAAAAAGTCAAATCAGCTTTTCTTATTTAAACACCAAAGACCAAACAAATTACCAGCAATACCTTTATTGGTCTGATGAGATTATTACGGAAGATAGGCTGACTTTTTCAAATCAAGGATACAATATTCATTTTCAACATCAATGGCGAAAAGGACATCAAACCAACATAAATTTTAGCGAAACAAAATTCTCTAGTGACTATTATTATATCAGTGATAATTCTCGAGACTTTATTCAGGTAGAACAAGATTATCGCAATCGAATCGGTGAAAAAACATTAAAAATAAATGACCAATGGCAGCTAGACCCTGCACATCGTTTTGCCTATGGCTATCAATATAGTCATCGAAATTTTCGAATATTTAGTAACGAAGATTGGTTTGGAGAATTGATTAATTATGACTTTCGCGGAAGTGGAACCACACAATCTGCTTTTTTAAACTATGTTTTTCAAGAACAAGAAAAATACCGTGTAAAACTTGGCTTACGTTATAATTATCATCATCCACTTCGTGGTCATTATTTTGAACCAGAATTCCGTACTGGTTTTTCTCCCATCGCTGGGCTTTCCATTTCTGTAGGAGTGGGACGTGCTTACCAATTTGTCAATCAACTCATTGTAGACAATGATGATTTTCAAGGAGAAGAGTTTTTATGGACACTGGCTACGACTGTCGACACGCTACGAGGAGAGGTGTTGCGAAATGACCAGATAGACATTGGCGTTAAATTTCAAAACAAAGGATGGACTATAAAAACTGATTTTTTTAAAAAATCACTGACAGGTGTCACCTCTTTTAACGAATTTTCTGATCGTTATTACAATCCCAACATTACTGGAAAGCAAAATATCTATGGAATAGAATTTTCCATCGCCAAACAGATTAACCATCTAAATCTACAACTAAATTATCAGTGGCAACAAAACGAATATGATTTTGATTTTTGGAATGAAGGAAAACCATTTGTCCCTAGGCATTTCCAAGAAAATCGTTTACAAATTCTTAGCACTTATCAAAATGATCGCTGGCTCTTATCTGCTAATTGGACCATCGCCAATGGTCTCCAGTATACACCTGCGACTACCTTAAAGTTTGATTCTCCCAATGGTATTCCTTATGTAGGCTTAGCTAGTCGCAATAGTGCTCAACTACCAACCTATCACCGATTAGACATTAGTGGTCTGTACAAATGGAAAATTCATAAAACAAAAAAATGGAAATTACATACCGGCTTGTCCTTAACCAATGTTTATAATCACACCAATTTTGTCAATAGATTCCATACGGTACAAGATCCTTTTGACAATCCACTACTAGTAACCCGCGACAAATTAGGACTGCCTTTTATTCCTAATTTTATTATAAAATTTAAATGGTAAATTTGATGATGAAAAAATTATCTACCTTACTGCTGCTATTCACTATCATTTTCTGCGGTTATGCATTTGTCAAGAGTTCTCAAAATAATAAATCCATGGATGCTGCTAAAAACGTACTAGGCACAAAATTAAAATCTTGTTGTACCGAACCCATGACCGGCTACTACCGTGACGGAGTTTGTAATACGGGACCAACAGATAGCGGACGACACGTTGTTTGCGCAGAAATGACGCAAGAGTTTTTGGATTTTACCAAAGCTCGGGGGAACGATTTATGTACTCCTTTTCCCCAATATAATTTTCCGGGATTAAAGGCAAGCGATCGCTGGTGTCTTTGTGCGGTGCGCTGGAAAGAGGCGTATGACGCAGGTAAAGCACCAAAAGTTATTCTGGAGTCTACGCATGTGAAGGCGCTGGAGTATGTGGATATTGAAGCGCTTCGCGAATTGGAAATTAATAAGTGATGTTAATGAAGAATTTTTTAAATGATACTGTCCTACCAAGTGTGTCTCTGGCCGCCCACACCTATAAGCGAAGCAGGCTCTAAAGGATCGCCAACGCTCAGACACACTTCAAGGGACATCGCCATAAAACCTTTTTGAGCTATGACTAACTCAAAACTTAAAAACCCCTTTTCTATGATAAAGCAACTACTTTCTATTTTCATCTTAATTGGTTTAACCATTTCTACTCTTTCCGCCCAAGTAAAAAAAGCACCCGAAGTAAAAGAAGGCGACGGCCCTTATCCTCAACTAATCATTCGAGGCATCACCCTCATCAATGGAAATGGTGCTCCGCCACGTGGTCCGATTGATATTGTAGTGGAGAATAATAAAATCACTAAAATTTCGGTCGTTGGAAATCCAGGAGTAGAGATTAATCCTGATCGACGACCAAAATTAAAACCTGGTGGCAAAGAACTCGATTGCAATGGGATGTATTTGCTGCCCGGCTTTGTAGACATGCATGGCCATATCGGTGGAAAATCGCAGGGTGCGGATGCAGAATATGTTTTTAAACTTTGGCTAGGTCATGGTATTACTACGATCCGAGATCCTTCATGTGGAAATGGTTTGGACTGGGTATTGGAACACAAAAAGAAAAGTGAGGCGGGAACGATTACCGCTCCACGAATTCAAGGTTATACTGTTTTTGGTCAAGGAGCAGATGAGGCTATTAGCACGCCAGAAGCGGCTCGTGCTTGGGTACGTGCAAACGCCGCAAAAGGATCTGATGGTATTAAGTTTTTTGGAGCAGCACCAAAAATTATGGCAGCTGCTTTGGATGAAAATAAAAAACTAGGACTACGCTCTGCTTGTCATCATGCGCAGATGGATGTAGGACGATGGAATGTTTTAAAATCTGCTCGTGCAGGATTGACAACCATGGAACACTGGTATGGTTTGCCCGAAGCATTGTTTGTAGATCGAACGGTTCAGAACTATCCGGTGGATTATAATTATCAGAATGAGCAACATCGTTTTAAGGAAGCAGGAAGATTGTGGACACAAGCTGCTCCACCCTATTCTGATCATTGGAATAAAGTCATGAACGAATTATTGGAATTGGATTTTACCATTGATCCAACTTTTAATATTTATGAGGCTAGTCGAGATTTGATGCGAGCAAGACGGGCAGAATGGCATGAAGAGTATACGATTCCTTCACTATGGCAATTTTATATGCCTAGTAAAATTTCGCATGGTTCTTACTGGCATTTTTGGGGAACAGAAGAGGAAGTCGACTGGAAAAAAAACTACCAACTTTGGATGACTTTTATTAATGAATATAAAAATAAAGGAGGAAGAGTGACTGCTGGATCTGACTCTGGTTTTATTTTTCAACTTTATGGTTTTGCTTATATCCGAGAATTAGAGTTACTACGCGAAGCTGGTTTTCACCCACTCGAAGTGATTCGTTCTGCGACCTTAAATGGTGCCGAAGCGCTAGGCATGGACGATCAGATTGGCTCAGTGGAGGTTGGAAAATTAGCAGACTTTGTCATCGTAGAAGAAAATCCATT
>CALGJS010000102.1 GCA_937927835.1 uncultured Saprospiraceae bacterium
ATATCCTAAATATTGAGACCAGTTAGTTGTACCATTAACATTAAAACTATGGAGGGAGATGTAATTTGTACAGTCTAAAGTAATAGGAGGAGGAAGATCAAACGTAAAACAATCTAATATTCCATTAGAAATATATAGACGTTCTTCATTTAGACCAACTATATTGGAAAAACCAGGATTCCATAACGGCCGATCAGGGTGGTCCATTTCAAAAACGGTAGAACGACTTCCGTCTGATCCAAAAATACTGGCATGCTCTATTCTGTAGAAAGCCTGTGCCTCAGTATCTCTTAAGCGAAGAACTCCGGTGACGATCCATTGGTCATTGGGCAGTAGTAAACTAGCACCAGGATTAACGATAAAAGCAGCAGGAGTAAGATCATAATTAAAATCATAAAATATTCCTAATGAATCCCAACCGGCAGATAATGTTTGAAATAGGTCACTCTCGGTGTACTGTAATAAATAGCTGCTGTCGGATAATTGGGTGTAGTTTTCTAATCTTAAAGGAAGCTCAACCAAATTTACTAAAAAATTTGCTTCGTTAAATTCATATAACGCATTTCCAACTCCTCCTCCTCTACCCCATACAACCAAATTCCCCTCGTGATTAAACTGTGGAAGATATAAGTCCGTTAAGTTAATATTAGGAATATTGAGAATATTTATCTCCTCAACAGGTTGTAATTCCTGATCTAATTCAATGGTAAAGCCCTGGCGAAAATCATGATTGTATGAGATAATATTTCCAAAAATTAGAAAACTATCTTCTTTGAACAAAATATCAAATCCCATATACAATTCATCTACTGAAAAGCTTTTTATTTCGTAAGCTGCTACCAGGTTAAATTCTGCATCCACAATCTTTACGGTACTGATCACTGAATCGGTAGCAGCTAGGACAGCTTGAATGTTTTGGGGGAAACGCAGCGTATGAAGATAGATAAAATGTCCATTGGGGAGTTCGTGCATTGCGGGAACAATATCTGGATATTCACTACTCTCGAAAGGTTGAAAGGTTTGTGCCTCAAGATGGATAGATGTCAAACAAAATAAAAATATTAAGTAAAGGACTATTTTTTTCATAAGATAAAAATTATTGTCTCATCATAAAATGCAACAGTTACTACCAAGACTATTAGAAGTCTTAGTAGTAACTATCACAATTAAACTAATATTCTATGAATTCTATTCACCATCATCCACATCTTCTGTATAATCATATGCAATACGACGGCCAAACCTTAGTTGGTCCAATGTGAATTCTGTACCTACATTAAAGATGCTTTCCCGGGAAGGCATAAAATAATCTTGTACTGGTCGTAATTCTAAAGCTTCAACAGGTATTCCTGGGAAAGGATAAGGTATATCGAGCTGCTCAAGTGCACAATTAATAAAGTCAATGTTTAGATTTAAATACTCGTCCATTTCTGCTGAAGAAAAGGAATTAGTACTTTGCCTGAATAATGTAATATTGCTACTGTGGTCATAAAAGCAGGATGAAAATTGACTGGAAATAGCGGCAGCATCAAAGATACCTGTATAATAAAAATCATCCACCTCTCCAATATCATAGAGATCAAATATACATCCTGAGATCAATTCACCAGCAATGAATCTGCTAGTACTAGGAGCCCAATTGCATCCTGATAAAAGAGTAAGATCACCAAACAAAACATCAAAACTAATTACAGTTTGTAAATCATTTACTGAAATCAATTTAGCATCAACAACTTTAGCTTGTTGATTAAGATTAGACGAACTTGTATTAATTAGGTCTTGTAAGTCATCAAATTTAATTGTCATGTCTCCACCGTCCATCTTAATTATTCCATCAACAACTTTATTGCTAATATTTAAGTCGTACGTAACTATAGTATTTATTTTTGTATTTGAACTGGCATTGCTAAGATAGTTCGCTGCAGCTTCTAAGGTCCAGAATCCTTCGTTGACTTCTTTATCTTCATATCCAGATCGTAAAACTATATCTGATTGAGTGGAGGTAGTGTGATTTAAAAATTCTTTTACTCTATTATTGATTTCTTCAGCTGTTTCTGGAAAAAAATCTGCTTTTTTAAATTCAACTGATGGTTGTTCTTCGTGATTTTCACAGCTTGTAAAGCAAAATATTCCTAATAGTAGAAGGAAGGAAGGAAGGAAGGAAGGAAGGAAGGAAGGAAGGAGTCTTTTTCATTTTTATTAAGTTTATGTGTTAACTAATTAATACAAATATAATAAATAAAATGAGACTGTTCAGTGAACTGTATCTATTTTTTATTTGCTGGTCTGTTTAACCTTCAGGAAATTCTTATCAAGAGGAGGGGGATTACTTCCCTACAAAGGAATCCAATAATTCAGCTTCATCACCAAAGCGCGATTTTTAGGAGCTAAGGTGCCAGTCAGATAATTTTCAGTATAGACTAAATGAAAGTCAGATAACGGTTGGTAGCGCCAGTTGAGCCGCGCGTTAACGTTGAAATTTTCCTTTTGGGTATTATATTGTAAAAAGGTAGTGAAGGAAATATTTTTGTTAAATGAATATTCAACCTTGCTGCCCAATAAGATAAAATGTATAATCTCCTCTTGATTTTCAAAGCCACCTAAGTCTTGCTTTGAGAAATTTAATCCTACATTAAAATGTCGATTTAATCGATAGGCAAAATCACTTGTGAAATCAAAATGATGCCCTGTATATTCGTAGCGATATCCTATGCTCATATAGGTGGAAAACCGCTTACGCTGTCCTGAATCATAACTTAAAAAATATCCTTGATTATGATAAGCACCGACGTCAAAAGGCAGCTGAAGTCCTTCGAGTAGTAAAGGAACCTGCAAGAGCGGAGCGGCATTGCTATATTGCAAATTTATGTTAGCAGAATTTTTAAATTGTAGCGTTAGCCCAAGCTCAAATCGGTATTCCAAAAATTGATATGCTTGATCAAAAAATAGATCAAGCTGATAGCTTGGACTGAGGAAATCTAGCTTTTCATGCTGATTAAAAAAGAACCGATAATAACCACTATTTCTTATATCGACATAACCAATTTGAATCGTCGTATCTCTTACTTTATCACGATGGTATAAGCGCGGCACATAATCCATTCCAGAAAAATACCCTTCTTCTACGCTATCCATTCCTAAGAAAATACTATAATTTTTTTCTTTATAACGTGTCTTTATAGTAAAAGCTTTGGTTGCTTTGGTCATGACATCACTGAAAGCAAAATGTAAAAAAGCTTTACCTGTTAGTCTAGAAGATAATAATCGATAATCAAATTCTAAACCTCCAACTCTTTGATAATCGCTTCCAGCTCGCCATTTATTAAACCCTTGTCGGTTGGTCATAAAACCAGTGATAGACGATCCTTCAAAAAGATTTCTTTGTACGGTGGCCACCGAGTAATTTTTATGAGTGGTGGTTCCTTGTGGCGATTCTGTTTGAACATTCATTAGGCCAATTCTCCACTTATCATCGATGTTACCACTGAGCCTAGCACCATATAAAATATTGACAGGATCTTCTCCAGCACTTCCGATTCTACGAGAGAAAAAAGGACGAATCCGACTATTGCCTAATTTTTCAAATACATCACTATTTTCTAAAAAGAAAGGTCTCTTTTCTGGAAAGAAAAGTTCAAATCTTTGCAAGTCAATTACCTGACGATCTACCTCTACTTGTGAAAAATCAGGCTTTAGCGTAAGATCTAAATTCAGCGAAGAATTCAGCGCAATTTTGGCATCCACTCCTGTATTGAAAAGGGCAGTTGCTGGTTCATTATCATTGGTGCTTTTGACGGCACCGACGGCTACATAAGGATTAATGATGGTGGATAATCCCGGTTTTTTAAGCGATTTACCCCACGTAAGAATTCCCATAGAAGATAAGGTAGTTGTTTCAAAACCACGAGCGACAGGACCCCAAGTGGAGACCTCATTTCGTTTGAGATCATTTCTGGCAAAGTTTATCTTCCAATCTTTTTGTTCGTGATCATATCGTAGGATATTAAATGGAATAGCTATTTCAACAGACCAAGACTTTCTACTTGGATCATGTGAAACTTCCGCGTACCACATACCATCCCAATTGGTATTGATGGATTTTTCTTTATGTCCGCCATCAGAAATAATCGCATCCCATTGGACACCGTAAGGACTGACAGCGAATCCTAATCCGTTATTTCCATCTTTAAAAGCATCAAGATAGATGGCAAATGCATCGTTGACCGCAAAATCAAAATCTCTTTTTAGAGATTGAACTACAAAATCTCCAGGTGCCTGATCTGTACAAGTGGCACCAATGTAGAGAAAATATTCGTCGTGTAAAATTTTAACTTCTGTATGAGATTGCGCTTGGATAGAATCCTGTGGAAAGGTCATCCAAAAAGGAGTAGTGTTATCTGCTGTGTTCCATTGTGGCTCCAATAACTTTCCGTCTAGATGGATGGCCTGAGGTACAAAATGAGCATGGAGATATTGGTCTTGTGCGTAACCGGATAGCCACACAAGTAAAAAGAAAAACCAGAGGTATGATTTTATCAGTGTTTTGATGATAAAATAAATCTAGTTTGACCTTCCAGGAATAAAACCTGAATAGGGTCGTGATTAAATGTGGGAAATAGAAGTGCGAAGTATTGGTAAAATTCTGTAGTTGACTTACTTCGATCGAGTATAAAAGCGCGATAGAGGGAAGCTAATAGCGAAATGCTAATCGTTTATTTTGCATTAAACATTCTACTTATTCCAAATCGGAACGTCAGTAATAATGCAATAAAGAGAATTCCAACGTAATAAAACGGTACGACGGAAATCACAAAAATTCGAGTTCGATCAATAATCCACATAAAGATCAGCGTAGCAAAAATAGCCATGCATAGCCCAGAAAGCTTATTAAAGCCTGGAATACGATCTAGTGGTACATTGTTTTTTATCAGCAACAAAGTTCCGAACATGGATAGGATAGGGAGGATTTGTGTGTAAATATCAGCATTGAAGACACTCTGTTTTTCAAATAAAAATAGATAAACATTCAGTGTAATCGAGAATATTCCTGGAATACAGATCAGATAAACCAATGCTGAGTATAAATACTTCCAAGGACTAAGGTGACCTTCATTTTTACCCATAAAGCCCGATATGAGCGCTGTGAGTGGAATCATCCCGAAATAGGCTAGTAACAGGAAGGGTTGGTCAGCCAATAAATCAAAAAATTCCTTTAAAGTCATTGTGAATTAGTCTAAGTACGTATTTGTAAACAATAAAAGGGGCTGATTCTAAAAAGCAGTCCATTTTTTCCTTATTTATACAAAAATAACGCCATGTAACAACCAAAGATGAGCATGGTCGCTCAAACGTTTATTTCCTTACCAAACATACTTTGATTTCCATAAGATTATTCTATTATGGAGACCAAAATATGCTATGGGTTTTATTATTATAATAAAAGCAACTTAACAGGATCTTCCAGCAATTGCTTCACTTTTACGAGGAAAGTCACGGAAGTACTACCATCAATCACTCGGTGATCATAAGAAAGTGCTAGATACATCATTGGACGTATTTTAACCTCTCCATCAACAGCCATTGGACGTTGTTGAATCGTATGCATTCCAAGAATCGCGGATTGTGGTTCATTAAGGATCGGTGTACTCATCATGGAACCGAATACACCACCATTAGTAATGGTAAAAGTTCCTCCTTTCATTTCATCCAGCGTTAGTTCTCCAGCTCGTGCTTTTCCAGCTAGGGCTTTGATCGCAAGCTCTATTTCGTGGAACTTCATTTTTTCTACATTTTTTACTGGGGGAACCACCAAACCAGTAGGAGTAGAAATGGCAATGGAAATATCTACATAATCGTGATAGACAATATTATCACCATCGATAGAAGCATTGACATCCGGCATTTCCATCAAGACTTTAGCACAAGCCTTTGAAAAAAGTGACATAAATCCAAGCTTGGTACCATACTTTTCTACGAATTCTTCTTGGTATTTTTTACGCATGGCCATGATATTAGTTAGATCCACTTCGTTAAAAGTGGTCAACATGGCGGTATTATTTTTAGCCGAAACCAATCGTTTGGCGATGGTTCGACGCATTCTGCTCATTTTTTGCACTCGTTCGTTTCGCTCTCCAGCTGGAGCTGCAACGACTTTATTGGCAGTAGCAGATCCGTTAGAGGGAGCAGCCTTAGTTGGAGTCGGTTTCGCTTTTTGATTAGCAACAGCTTTGAGTACATCTTCTTTCGTGATTCGTCCATCTTTACCGGTTCCTTTGATATCTTTTTCGGATAGCTTATTTTCTGTCATTAGTTTTGCCGCAGCGGGAGAAGGATGTCCGTTGGCGTAATGACTGCTATCATTAGAGATTTCTAGATTTTCGATGGCTACTTCTTCTACTTCCTCTTCAGCTGGAGTACTGCTGCCAGCACCCACTTCTATTTTTGCCACAAGAGCGCCAATTTCTAGATCATCTCCTTCTGTGGCAACGTAAATTAGTTTACCAGAAGCCTCCGCCGGAAATTCTAGTGTTGCCTTATCTGATTCAAATTCACAAATAGGTTCATCGATATTGATGTGTTCTCCGTTGCCTTTGAGCCACTGAGAAAGGGTTACTTCTGTAATAGATTCTCCAATAACAGGAACTTTCATTTCTATGATCTGTCCTGTTGGAGCTGAACTAGTAGCAGGCGCGGCCTTTTTTGCTGGTGCTGCTTTTTGGGCAGGCGCAGGAGTAGCGGCCCCTTTGCTGGCACTAGTGTCTATTTTGGCAACAAGGGCACCAATTTCGAGGTCATCCTCTTCATTGGCTACAAAGCTGATAATTCCCGCTGCTTCGGCAGGAAACTCTAGAGTTGCCTTATCTGATTCAAATTCACAGATAGGATCATCAATATTTACGTAATCTCCATTAGCAACCAGCCATTTAGAAAGGGTTACTTCAGTAATAGATTCTCCGATTACGGGGACTTTCATTTCAATTATACTCATAATGGCTTGTGGTTGATTAGATTTAGTGTCTGAACAGGATGTCCTGTTATTAATGAAGTTGTTTAAGAATTCGAAAAGCAGCCGAGAACTAGAGAAAATTATTTAAATCAAGCCTCTTTTTTGAGTGAATAGCCGTGCTATTGACGAGGAAAAAGGCGAAGAGTTGGATAATTTGATCGGTTCGCAGGGAATTTTGGAGTTTTTAAATAACTTCTATGTTAAATTGAGCGATAAAGTTACATACTTTTAGTAAAATATCCGAAGTTGGCGATAAGGGATGTTGAATAAATACTTCGCCTAAATCCTCAATCTAGTTAATCGCCATCCCTAAGGGAAATTTGGAGACCCCTTAAGCGGTATAGAAAATGTGAAAAATTGTTATTTGGCTTTGTAGACGTGAATCGTTCCATGACCTCCTTTTCCTTCGTTCGCAATAAAGAGCGTTCCATCAGGTGTAAAGGCGATGCCCTCTGGTTGTCGGTGAATTTTTTTATTTAGTTTAGCTAAATATTGAATATCTCCTGCTTCATTGATAATTAAAAGCATTTTTTTAGAGGAGGATAGAATATAGATTTCATTCGTCATAGGGTGAATCGCAATACCAGAGGGACTAAATTTAAAAGAATCATTTTGATTTAGATAAGATTGAAAATTCTGTAATTCATTATTATAGCTCGCTTCCTTTAAAAATTGCTGCACCTTTTTTAAGGTGATTTTATAAAGTGGTTCTGGGATAAGTTTTCTAGTTGCTAGATCAAATCGGTAGATAAATTTTCGGTTTGCAGCCTCTTCAGTCGTCTCTCCCATTGTTGGAATTCCTTTGCAAGCAAGGAGTAAACTATTGGAAGAAGGTTGGTAACAAAATCCTTCTACGTCATTTTTTCCTTTAAGGTCTGTTTTATAATTTGAAACATCTTGATTTTCTTTACCTAGGTTTTTAACCTCATAGATGGTTCCATTACTTCTGGTAACAAAAACGGTGTCGTTATAAATAGCAATTCCTTCATAATCTCCATTTTTACCAAAATCGTATTTCTCTATCACTTCTCCTGAAGCAATATCTATTTTATAAACATTCCCTTTTTCGTCTTGAATAGAATAGAGGAATTTATTATCTGGAGCTATGCACAAACCGGAGATTTCTTCCAATTTATTCGGCATTTTAAATGATTGGTTGGGTTCTCGGAGTTGATAGGGGAAGTTATAGCTTGGTGAACTGACGGACATAGCTACCGGTGTTGGTAGGCTATCAACTGTTGGTATTGTTGTTTTCTTTTCAGAAATACTATTAGGACTATCACTGTTATTTTCAGCACATCCAAATAGGGTTGAGAGAGTAATAATTAAAAAAGTCAATAATTTCATGAGATGAAGATGATTTAAAATGAGTCTGCTACTCAATGCTTTGTTTGTAGATATGAAGCGCTATTTTAAAACAACTTCGTTACTATGATAGGTGATCGAAACGCTTTTTGTAAATAAATTTAGGAGTTTTGGTATAAAGGGTTTTATATAATTCTAACGCACGTAATCGAGCAGTCTTGTGATTTGGGGCTAATTTATTTAATTCAAAGTAAAGATCAGCTTGTTTTTCCTCTTCTTGATTAAGTTCTAAGAGTTCTTCTAATAAACGAATCCCCTTTGAGGATGTTCCTTGATAATTGAAGATTTGAGCTTGTAATAGCTGAGCGTGAAAAGATAGATTGGGGTTGCCAAGCGAACCTGCAATCTGAAGTGCCTCGCTAACTAATTTGGGTGCTTCTTGAGCATCCTGCATATCGAGTAGCGTCTGTGCTTTTTCGAGCAAACTTGAGCATAGAATCAATCTATTCTTTATTTTTCGAGCAATACGAATTGCTTCTTCGTAGTGGGTAACCGAAGCTTCGTAATCTTCTTTTAAATAATAAATATCGGCAAGGTTATTCACTGCTTTAGCAATACCTTTTTGATATCCTAAACCTTCACATAAAGCGCTGCAATGATTAAGGTATTCAACAGCGAGATCAAATTCGCCCTCGATACTTCGTAATTCACCAATCAAACCTAACGCAATAGCGATTCCTTGTTTGTCACCGAGCTGTTCACAAAGTTCTAAATCTTGAATAAAATGATCTGCTGCTTTTTGATAATCTCCTTGTTGCTGGTATACACTGCCAATACATCCGATGGCAATTGAGGTAAGTAATTTATTACCTAATTCTTGGCTTAACTCTAGTCCTTTTTCATAACAAGATAAAGCACTTTCAAAATCCCCTTTTTCAAAATAAACAATTCCAAGATTGACATATAGAGTGGCCATTCCTCGACGATCTCCATTCTCTTCACTTTTTTTCAATTGTATTTGTTGCTCCGAGATTCCCTCATCATAACGACCGAGGTTCATGTAAGTAAGGCCAAGGTTGGCAACAATTTGTGCATTGGCCGTGTGATAAGGAAGTGCTTCAGATCCAGCAATAGTTTGTTTGAAATATTCTATGGCTTCTTTATATTCTCCTTGGCGGAAATATAGATTTCCTAAGTTTCCGGTAACCCGAACGATTCCAATCTGATCTTTTTTTGTGGAGAAGAAGGTGAGTGCTTTATCAAAATGTGTCCGTGCTTTTTTATAACTTCCTTTTAAAAGTAGCAGATGACCGAGCTTTGTATGTGCTCTTCCTTTGATGAGGGGGTCATCTGTTTTAAGTGCTACTTTCAACCCTTTTTTATAAATTTCTTCACCAGTGTCCCATTGCCCGATTAACTCAAGTACACCACCTTTGCTTAATAAAATTGGTGCTACTTTTTCTTCTTCCTTTTTTGCGCTTAGTCTATTTAAAAGACGGTCGTAATATTTTAAAGCTTGTACATTTTGAAAATTACTTTTGGCAAAATTTGCTGTTTTTTCGAGATAATAATTTGTCTTATCTGACACTTCAGCTTGCTCGTAATGAAAAGCTAAGTCGATATACTTTTTAGATAAATTATCCTCATATATTTTTTCAATAGATTCTGAAATGGTTAAGTGTAGCTTTCTAAGCTGTGTCCGTAATTGCATTTCATAAACTGCTTCCCGTAGCAAGGCGTGTCGAAATATATATTTGATTTCATTCATCGCCTGCCAGATTTGTCCTTTTTCGGCGGCTGTTATCTGTTCTACAATTGTAGTGTGAGAATTAAAATCAAAATCTTCGTGATTTTTTAAAACTGCTGAAAGAATTGGTACTTCAAATTCTCGACCAATGACGGCCGCAGTTTTAACGGTGGCTTTTACTAAGTCAGAAAGCCGATCAATCCGTGCCATCAAAATAGCGTTGATTGAATCAGATACCACGCCATGACTTTCCTTTATATTCCAAAGGCCAGCTTCTTGGACTAAAAGATTTTCTTCCAAATAGTAGGCAATTACTTGTTCAAAATAAAATGGATTTCCATCTGTAAGTTGGTGGATAGCTAGATCAAATTCTGGATGTGTTGCTCCTTCTAGTTTCTGCTCTAGTACTTTCTTAATCGCCTTAACTGAAAGGTTTTTAAGGTTGATTCGATGTAGATGAATAAAATTTTCTTTTAATATTTCTTTTGGAATCAAATATTTTTTGGTTCCATCATCTTCATAACGGGAAGTGACGACTAGAGCAATTGGAAAACCGGCGATTGATTTGCAAAATGAATTTAGAAATTCCTGAGAACTATCATCATACCAATGACCATCTTCTAGTTCGATGACTAGTGGACGACTAATGGAAAGTGCTAAGAAAAAACTGGATAGTGCACTATTGATATTTTGGTAACGCCCCTTAGCATCGAGTTGACCCCAAAGAGAGTTTTCGTATAGGATACCGATTTGAGCAGCAAGGACCGATTTGGTTCGGAGTAATTCTTTTCGAACCGTTTCAGCTTGTCCATGAGCAGAGGTCGTTAAGTCTTCTTCTAAGAAGTTGAAATTTTCTTCAAATTTTTCGAGATTGAGTTGACTGTTTTCATTGGAAGCTTGATCAAAAAAAATGCTCAAGGCACTGATAAAAGGATTAAAAGGTTTTTGTAATATTTGATCTGCTGGACAAACCATCCAAGTAAGATCCTTTTTCTTTTTTAACTTCTTCCGAAGTTCAAAAGTGAGTCGACTTTTACCTGAACCAGCTTCTCCAAATATATAAGCTAACGAATTGTAGGTTCCTGTCAAGGAAGGCGTAATAAACTCAACAAGTTTGTTTAAGGTCTTTTTTCGACCTTTCATACTACCTTTATAACCACTTTTGATTAAGACTTTTCTACCCTGAAAAATATAAGTCGGAATATCAGAAGCTACTCCTTTATATTGGATATCTCCTTTGTGTATAAATTTATATTGTTTGGCTTTTCGTATTTCATCATCTACCAAAATTTCTCCCCATTCTGCTTTAACCATTAGACGAGCAGCGATATTGACTCGATTTCCTACTGCCGCATATTGACAACGTTCTTTACCTCCAATGATTCCTGTAAATGCTAAGCCAGTTGTGATGCCCATCTTTACCTTAACAGATATTTGATCTGAAAAAGCTTCTACTCCTTCTTTTATTGCTAACGCTAATTCTAAAACCCTTTCTGTATTATTTTCGAATGAAATAGGCGCTCCAAAAAATCCAAGCATCACTCCTCCTTTATCACCAAAATCTATCTCTTTAAAATATCCGGAAAAAGTATTGAATTGATCTAATACTAATGTGGTAAATTTATTAAAGTCTTCGTGATTCGTGATTCCTTCAAAGGCAATGAAAATAGTGGTAACTCGACGGAATTCTCCCGCTCCATTAAATCGAACAATCGACTTAGGTAAGAAATTACGAAGTGCCTTTCCGGAAATAGACGGAACTTGAAAATCGTTTGAGACTAGATTATGCTCAACATTGGTGGATAGTAGTTTTTTATAACCATCACTTAGATCTTCAAATTGGTAATTTTCGTTCGGAATTTTTTTAAGAATATTTTGATCTAAAATAATTTCTTGTCCAGATGCATGATGCTCCGCAGCCGCACAATTGTCAATCCCAGGTCCACGGAAATAAAAAGAGTTTAATTGATTACCAACTACTCCCCAAAGAACCTCTCCAAAAGAAATTCCGATTTTAATGCCAATTTCAAAATTACCGAACCGTGTTTTTTTAATGCCTTCTTGAACAAAAAGAGCACGTAGTTGACAAGCGGTTTGGATAACTTCAATAGGATCTTTTGTATGTTCAAAAATTCCGGTAAAAGCATCTCCCGCAAAATAAGGGATGAATCCTTTACTTTGATAAACGACTTGTACCAAAGGTTCAAAGATATTATTCAGACTAGTAGACAATTCCTCTGCTCCTTCGTTCCCTTCTTTCATTAAGGTTTCTGTCAAAGGTGTAAAGCCAGATAAATCAATAAAGATAGTATAGGCGTTGAACCGACCAGAGGTGTGGTTGCCTAAAAATTGCTCTTGAATAAAATGGGGAATAAGTTGTTTTACAGGCACGGTGATACTCAATATATGATTACTTAGTCACGAATTTACACTTTAATAATAACTTTCGACTACTCTGATTGATTGATCTTGAGAATTTTTAAAAATAATATAAAATACAGACGAAGTTGTCAACCGGAATATTAACAAGCTCTATGATTAAATTTTAATTATTAGTAGTTTTGATCGCTGCTGTATTACAATGACTTGAAAGTTTTATTCTGAACCTTTTCACCGACAACTATCTATTTTTTATTATGATGAATGAGACTCCCCCAATGATAACCAATAATACGGGGTACCAAAACCCACCAGATGATATTGCTGCTTTGGTTAATGCGGCTCCAACACCCGGAGCAAGCTTAAGCCCATCAGGAGAATGGATGCTCTTATTAGAAAAACCAAATCTACCTTCTATCGAAGAAGTAGCCCAACCTGAATTAAGGCTCGCAGGTATTCGGATAAATCCTCGGACGAATGGTTCTAGTCGTCCTGTTTATTATAATGGATTTAAAATAAAATCATTAAAAGACTTTACCGAGAAAAAAGTGAATGGACTACCGTCTATTCCTAAAATTGAAAATGTTAGTTGGTCTCCTCAAGGTGATAAGATTGCTTTTACTAATACAGTTGACACAGGCTTAGAACTCTGGTTGATTGATTTAGCGAAAGCAACGGCGAAAAAAATGACTTCAGCTATAATTAATGATGCAATTTCAGGATTACCTTACCGCTGGTTTTCCGATGGAAGAACGATTTTGTTCAAAGCGATTGTCGATAATCGCGGAGAGGCACCTTTTGCTAATATAGTTCCTTCCGGACCCGTTATTCAAGAAAACAAAACGAGTGTAGCACCCGTTCGTACTTATCAAGATTTATTGAAAAACAAACATGACGAAGCCCTCTTTACTTATTATACGAACGCTCAACTTAAAACGGTTGATCTCGAAACAGGTGAACAAACTAATTTTGGAACGCCAGGCATCATCAGCAATTTACAAACAAGTCCGGATGCAAGATATGTTTTGATCACTAGGATTCAAACACCTTTTTCTTACTTGGTTCCTTACGCAAGGTTTGCGATGCAAGTAGAGATAGTGAATAGAAAGGGAGTAGTAATAAAAAAAGTCGCATCTATTCCTTCTTCAGAAGATATTCCCAAAGGATTTGGAGCGGTCCGTAAAGGTCCTCGATCTTTTGGTTGGCGAGCGGATTTGCCAGCGACACTTGTTTGGGTAGAGGCACAAGATGAGGGTGATCCAAAAGTTGAAGTAGATATCCGAGACAAAATGTATGCCTTTTCTGCTCCCTTTACGGAAACGGCAAAACCACTAATAGAATTCGAACTTCGATACGGTGGAGTAGAATGGGGAAATGGAACACTCGGTATTTGTTATGAATGGTGGTGGAATAATCGACAATTAATTACCAGTCGATGGCAACCAGATGCACCTCAAGAAGGTAAACTACTTTTATCAGATCGGAGTTGGGAAGATTCTTATAATGACCCGGGTGACTTTGTGACAGAAAGAAATAGTTATGGCCGAAGTATTTTGGTTGAGAAAGATGGAAATCTTTATTTAACAGGTACTGGTGCTTCTGCTGAAGGCAATCGACCATTCGTTGATACGTTTGAGTTAGCAACCAAAAAAACTACTCGTTTATGGCGTTCAAAAGCACCTCATTATGAACGCCCCGTTTCTATTAAATGGGTTTCAGAAAAGATTCTTTTGACGATTAGAGAATCAAAAGATGAACCACCAAATTACTATTTTCGGAATTTAGAAAATGAGGAACTAACTCAGATTACTGATTTTGAAAATCCTTATAAAAATTTAGCATCTGTCAAAAAAGAACTAGTCCAATATAAGCGAGCAGATGGTTTAGATCTGAATGCTACTTTATATACGCCTCCGAATTATGATCCAGCAAAAGACGGGAAATTACCTGCGCTTATGTGGGCTTATCCACGGGAATATAAAAGTGCAGATGCGGCTGGACAGGTCAAAGATTCCCCTTACGAGTTTATTCGGATTGGTTGGTATTCCCCGATTTTTTGGGTGACACAGGGATATGCGGTATTGGATGATTTTGGAATGCCTATCGTTGGAGAAGGAGATGAAGAACCTAACGAAACATTTATTGAACAACTTGTAATGGATGCTGAAGCAGCTGCCAAACTTATCGTAGATCGAGGAATTGCAGACCCTAAACGATTAGCAGTTGGAGGACACTCTTATGGTGCATTTATGACGGCAAACTTATTAGCACATTCAAATATTTTTGCTGCGGGTATCGCTCGTAGTGGTGCGTATAATCGGACGTTAACGCCTTATGGTTTTCAGTCGGAAGAAAGAACGTTCTGGGAAGCACCAGAAACTTATTTTAAAATGTCTCCTTTCATGCACGCGGATAAAATTAAGGCACCTTTGTTATTGATACACGGAGATGCGGATAATAATTCAGGAACCTATCCAATGCAGAGTGAAAGATTTTATGCGGCTTTAAAAGGACAAGGAGCGCCGGCTAGATTGGTGATGCTTCCTCATGAAAGTCATAGCTATCGAGCGAAAGAATCAGTGATGCATATGTTATGGGAAATGCATAATTGGTTGGAGAGGCATTTGTCGTAGAGACAATTCATGAATTGTCTCTACGAAAAAAAGCACCGATATATTCCTCAAACGCTGCTGCTGACATCAGCTCTAGAAAATCGTCTTTATCGTCTGGTTTTATTTTCACAATCCATCCACGATCATATGGTTCTTGATTGATCAAGGTTGGTTCATCAAGGAGTACAGTGTTAACTTCTACAATGGTGCCAGCAACGGGTAAGTAAATTTCATTGGCCATTTTATCTGATTCGGTCACGGCAAAAATAGCGTCTTTCTCAAAATGATCTGAGACTTTTGGTAACTCTATAAAATTGATCGTACCTGCTGCTTTCTGACCAAAATCAGACAAGCCAATAATCAGTAGGTCGTTCTCAGGGCAGGCCCATTCCATGTTTTCAGTGTAGCGAGCAGAGGGAGCAATTTGGCGCATGGTTAGTAAGACGTTTTGTATGAAACTTAAGCAATAGCTTTTTAGCTACGGGAAAGATACGAACAAAATTATTTAGCAACTATCTATTTCCATTCTGGCATTTCTGCATTTTCAAAAAGTAAGGTTCTATTTTCTCCATCTAGATCCATGATGTAAATATTTTTTTGAGAAATACCGTCGTTATTTGTATTGGTGAAAATAACTTTAGCTCCATCTGGAGAGTAACGTGCATCAAGATCATTGGTGCCATCTATTTTATCAAAAGATAAGTCTACCCGAACGCCAGAATTGACGTCCACTTGAAAAACTCGAGCATCTAACTGTCTACCAGTAATAGAATTAAAGCCAGAGATATCTTGTGTATAAAGAATTTTTGTACCTGGAATTGAAAATACGCCGCCTCCGGTACTTCCTGGTAAATCAGGAATAACGGTATCAATAAAAGTACCGTTTGCATCGAGTAGCCAAATGTCTGAAGCATAAGGTGCATTACCTAAGGTGCGCACCAAAATTTTATTGCCAGGACCAACCCAATCACATTCTACAAAGGTAGTACCTGGAGGAGCTTCTGTGATAACACTTAACCCAGTACCATCTACATTTATAACATTCAAAATTGAATTTCGCATGTAGAGTATTTGGGTCCCATCGGGAGACCAACTAAAATCTAAATCAAAACTATTTAGGCCACTAATTGGTAGAATAGTTACTTGTACTACCTCTGATCCATCGCGATTCATAATATAAATATGAAGATCAATACCTAAGTTGGAAATAAATGCAATCTTGTCTCGATTGGGACTCATAATTGGTCGCCAATTACTACCGTTATTGTTGGTTAGTTGAATCTCATCACCCATATCATTGGCAGAATAGATATCGTATTTTCCATTGATCTCGCGGGCAAATAGAAAACGATAATCAGGAAATGCTTCTGTTTTGAATCGCCAAAGCATTCCGAAAACAGGGGCCGTTCGACCATCTTTTGCACTTACCTGCCAGTAATAATTTTTGCCAAATTGAAGATCCGTTACTTCTAAAAAATTATCTGATATGTCCATTACTTCTAAAATAGGATCTGACTGTTGGTCTTCATAAAGGTATAGATCATACAGCAACATGTCTTCTTCATCTTCATCAACTGAAATCCATTCTAAACGAATATTTACCGATTGTTCTTGTTCACCATCCAGCGGAGAAATTACTTGTGGAGTGGTCGGTGGAACGCTGATAGAAGTATCTTTTACCATTCGAATAATAACTTCTCCGGTATTATTTCCGGTGACGGTCACACCTTCCAGTTTGGTAATAAAATCTTCCTTTTCTGCTCTAATAGAATAAGTGCCAATGGTCACATTTTCAATCATGAAATTTCCAGCAGCATCGGTAATGACAGAACTGGAAGTAGGGGTGGTACTGATGGCAACATTGCTTATTGGGGTAAGATCATCCTTACGGAGTACTTGTCCCTCAATGCTACCAAATAACTGCGGTTGAATCGTATCTTCATTACAACCCGTGGTGATTAAAAGTCCCAACAAAAAAATGAATGCTATATATTTAGAAGTCATTATTATTTCTTTTTAGAATAATTAAATTTTCGTTCTGCACGAATTTCTCGACCAAAATAAAGGTGAAATCCTATATTGGCTCGCCAGTAGTGATCGTTGTATTTTCCTTGTTCTACCAAATCAAAATTATCACTTAAAAGGATATTATAATCTAGTGATGTTTTAAGACCAATGGAGTTGTTGATTAAGAATTCAATTCCAGCTCCGAGATTTACTTTAGCATATTTTTTATTAGAAAAGTCAAAACGATTATTGGCATTTTCGGTAATCATTCCAATGCCCCCATATCCGTAAGGGGTTAGCAAATTATAAGGAGAAAAACGATAGGCAAGGTTAAGATCCAGGTAGCTAACATCCGTCTGGAAAAAATCTTTGGTAGCCAAAGAACTCAACCCATAATTTAAAGCAAGTCCCAATTTAGGACCGGGTGAAAAAAGTAAACCAGCTTCAAGACCCGTAGCGATTGCCGGATTAGGATAGTCTCCTCGATATTGTAAACTACTAGTAGAAAGACTTAGTCCGAATTGTTTACGGCGGTTGTCTAGGACTTTATTAAAAATATCAGTTTGAGGAATCCGTTCCTTTTCTTTATCATATTGAATAAATGCATCTGAAACCACTTCACGCGCTTCTTTGAGTTCCCAAAGGTTTTCTTTTACTCCTTCAATAATTAGACTCATTACAGCTTTTTCAATCGCTTCGGTTAGTGCTAATTCTGAAGGTTCATTATAGGTGAATCCAGTTTCAGCTTCTAGCAAACGTCCAAAACGTACAAAGCGAAATAGACCCGCATCCATTGCTTGAGAAAGAATGGTTTTTGAAGTATAAACGGTTTTTAAAACCTTTCCATTGCTGGTAGAAACGGCGCGTAGATATACCGTAACACGATCCTGTCGGTATTGTCCGGAAGCTCCAGCTCCAAAATACCGAAGACCTGCACCACCGGTAATCACATTGGCATCGTAGGAAATGATACCACCCTCCAAGATAACACCTGCATAGAGTAGTGGTGGTAGATCATTTTGGTTAGTTGCTTCACCTTCGGAATTATATTGAGCACGACTAGATCGGATAATTTTTCGCTCATTTAGGAGATTACTTACATTTTCACGTTCAATGGGAATAAACCAATTGGAATCTTCGAGCGCTTTGATGAGTACGGTAGTTGCTCCTTGCGTAACGGCAGTGGACCAGCTGGTTCCATTCTCACTGGGTTTATACTGACCGGTTTGATCTCTGAATTTATAAACTGCGACAATAATTGGGCTTTTCGCTTCTGGCAGATTTTTGAGCTCAATAGTGGATTGAGTTTCTTCTCCTAGACGAGCTTTGGTGGGAGCTACCGGTTGGTGTAATAGTAAACTACAGCCGGAGCAGAAAATGACGATCAGTAAGCTGAACATCATTTTAATAAATGGATTCGTTCCCTTCATTAGTAATGCGTGTTGTTTTCTTTCTAGTAAAAGAAATTTTTTTTTGGTGAAAATTGTAAAAAGGGGAAACTAGGACGGTGGTGGGAGTTTATTCAGGTATTCATATACCTATTGTCCAGTTTGGTCTGTAAGATACAGACTAAACCAATAATATTCAACGGTTTTATTTCAAATACTTTAGAAAAAAGGAATAATTACCTGAGTTTGTTCTCCTAAAGACGTATCTAGGATGGTAATTGACAACCCCTCTACGGTATTATTTACTTCGATTTGAAAATTTCCAACTGTATAAGAGCCTTCTTCCAGACCTGCTTCTCCAAATTGACTAGTAGCTACTTGTCGAGAAATCTGACTTAATAGCTGACGATTTAGATTTTCTGCAAAATCTTCCAAGCTAGAATTACGATTGAAAGAAAAAGACTCGTTTTCAGGTTCTTCGATCAAATTCTGGACTTGAGCCGAATTAAGCATCCATTGGTAATTAAAAGTTTCGCCACCAAAAGCAGGATTGATAGGCTTGTAAACAAGGTCTTGGCCGTTGCAAAATGTTCCTGATAAGCAAAAGCAAGTAACAAAGAAAATAATAAAGGATAATTGATTTTTCATAAAATAATTGATTTCAGTTTTGGTAAAATTGTTTTAAATGCCACTTCCCATTTGATCCTCTTCTTTTAGTTGACTATCAATGTTTGCTTGAGCTTTGAGTCGGGCTCTAGTAATTCGAATCGCAAAATTTACGACGTTTTCAAGGGCATCATAACGAGGCGGCACGAAATTTTGAAATATCTTTTGTTCGTTAAGTGTCAAGGAAACTTGTGCTCCACGACCACGAGAAGGTTCTTCTCTAATATAAATAGAAAAGTTTTTTGCCCCAACGGGTGCAATCCACTTTTTGTAAAATAAATCATAGAAATCACGTGCAATCTTAGAGCGCGTTTCGTCAATGATCAAACCATCAATCTCTAATACATCTACCGGTACCTTTGCATTTGACTTTCGGGTGGAGGTAATTGGCTTATTTGTTTTTGTAGGCGGTATAAGTTTTTTAAGTGCTTCAGGGAGTTCTTTATTTTTGGGAGGATTAGTTACCACATTATCTTTGGTATTTTTTTCTTTCTTTGTAGTAGGTGAAATCGTTTTTTTCGATTCTTTTTTATCTAATACGATAGGGTTTTCTTTTTTATCTTGATTTGACTGTACAGATTTTGTTGGTATCTCTTTTTTCTTTGTTACTATTGGTGTGCTATCAGGATAGAACAAAGAATCGGTAAAGATAGTCCCTAGGTCGTTGTGGATTTTAAAAACTACTTTATAGTTGTCGGTATTATTTTTATAGAAACTACTACGACCTAAAATCTTTGTACGGTTAGGACTCACTGTAAAGCTTCCGCTTTGTTGGTGCTTAGCGGTTCCGGAATTTCCAGATTTAGTAAGTTCCATTTTTTGGTAAAGGGTGAGTTCTTGGTCTGATTCATTTTTAATCATTCCTCTAATCTCAATTTTCTTGGTGGTGGGTAAATCTACGACTTCGATCCAAGCGCTGATATTAGCTGACTCGCTTTGAGCCACTAGACTAGTAATGGCCAAAAGAAAAAATACTATAATTAAGTTAACCCCTTTCATATCGCTGACTATGATAAACAACAATTAGATAAAAATCAAGGGGGAAAAGATATCTAAATTCTGGACTGTTCTATTTTTAACCTAAGTCCATCTCCTTCTTGAATGATTTTTATTTCTTTATTTTCAACATTTCCTTCTAAAATCTGAATGATTTCATTATCGTTTCCAATTTGAATAAGTTCGATGTCAAGGCCATCTACTTGATTTATTTTTTGGATAATACGATTTTCATTACCTTGTTGTACAATTCCGATTTTATTATTAGATCCTACAAGATCTAATTCATAATAATTATCACTTCCTTGTTGAACTAGTGCTAGTTTATTAGCTTGTCCTTCCTGTCGAACAATCGCCAGGTTAAACTCACCACTCTGTAATATTTGAGCAATATTAGCTTTGTCACGCTCTGTTAGTTTTTGTACAATTTCAGCTTCATTACTAAGACCTTCTTGTTGTACAATAGTTTGGTTACCGTTTTGTGCGTTAATTTCCTCTTGTAATAAAAGAGAAGATTCTTGCAAAAAATCCTCTGGCGTTTGACCGAAAGCAAACGAAGCAAAAAATAAAAGCAAAACTATTAAAGAAAATTTCATGTGTTTTGATTGATAGAAAGATTCTACCTCCGAAGAGGTAGAATCTTTTTAATAAAACAATATATCTTAGTTCTCAGACTGAGAAACAGTAGCGCTGTTACGGCTTCCTGCTTGTAAAATAATACTGTTGTTAGTTTGACCACTCTGCGTGTTGATTGCTTCGTTGGCGTTACCTTCTTGGCTAATAGCAGCAGCATTTTCGTTTCCATCTTGAGAAAGAAGGATGTTGTTGTCATCACCAAACTGATCCAATAAAACTTGGTTTTCAGCACCAGCAAAGTTGTTGTTACCGTTTTGAGCAACGTTCATGGTATTTCCGTTACCTTCCTGCATTGCAGAAATATTATTAGAAACGCCAGTCTGTTGGATAATAGCAGCACTATTATTACCTAACTGATCAACAGTAATAGAACTGTTTTCACCAGCTTGCTCTTGAGTAGCAACGTTGTTATCTCCTACTTGCTGAACGAAAGCACTGTTGTTTCCAACACCAGACTGTAACTGAATTGCACGGTTACCATTACCTTCCTGAGCTACAGAAAGATCATTACCATTACCTTCAACTTCTTGACGAGTGGTATTTAGGTTACCTTCTTGAGAGATAGAAGATACATTATCTCCATCTGCCATTAGACTAACAGCATTGTTAGCGTCTCCAACCTGAGCAAGGTTAACTGCATTGTTACCTCCGTTTAGTTGAATTTCTCCAACGTTGTTGGTTCCAGCTTGGCTTAAATCTACTACGTTGTTATCTGCATTTTGGATAACTAAAGTAGAGTTAGTAGCACCACGCTGAGTGATACCTGCATTGTTGTCGTCACCAGTTTGCTGAAGATTACTTGTGTTGCTCTGAGCACACAATAGTCCTGCTGATAACAGAATAGAGAGAGAAAGAAAAATCTTTTTCATGAGTGTCTAAAATTTAATGGTTAAAAAAAATATTTATTTATTTATAAGAATGAATTAGTAGTGGTGGCAATACAGAAGTATTACAAACAATATTTGGGGAGATTGTGCTTGAGTTTTTGGAACAAACTTTTTAGTGAATACCATCTACTATCAAAACCTCAATTAGTTATAAAAAAGGTATTTGATCTTAAGAAATGCTTTGAAATAGGAATTGTGAATAAGTAAAAATACTAAGAATAGTATTTTAGGTATAAAAATACCTGTCACAAATGTAATGGAATCTTCTCTGATATAAAAGTCGTCTAAGAAAATTACCCTAAATGTGGTAGAAAATAAAAATGGGTCAGATCTGTAACAGCATCTAACCCATTTTTATTTTTTTGTATTAAATTTAGCTTTTCACCTCTTCTTTATGAAGTAAAAGCGCCAGTTCTTCCAACTGTTCTTTGGAGATGGTAGCAGGAGCATCGATCATCATATCTCGCCCTTGATTGTTTTTGGGGAAAGCAATAAAGTCCCGAATGGACGATTGTCCTTTCAGCACGGCACATAATCTATCAAAACCAAATGCAATTCCACCATGTGGAGGTGCACCAAACTCAAAAGCACCCATCAAGAATCCAAACTGATCTGCAGCTTCTTCTTTTGAGAAACCAAGCAAGTCAAAGTTTCTAGATTGTAGTGCTCGGTCATGAATTCTAATAGAACCGCCACCAATTTCAGATCCATTAATGACCAAATCATAAGCATCTGCTCGCAAAGATTTCATAGTCTCATGATCGCCATCCATCATTCTTTCAACATCTTCTGTCTTCGGAGAAGTGAATGGGTGATGCATCGCGTGGAATCGGTTAGATTCTTCATCCCATTCTAAAAGCGGAAAATCTAATACCCATAGTGGCTTAAAATCGCCTTCTTTCATCAAGCCCATTCTCTTACCCATTTCTAGTCTAAGATTATTAAGCTGTTTTCTAGTTTTATCTGTTTCACCAGAAAGAATGAGTAACATATCACCAGGCTTTGCGTTCATTTTTTCAGCCCAGACTTTTAGATCTTCATCAGAAAAGAATTTACCTACAGAAGACTTATAAGTTCCATCTTCATTTACTTTGACGTAAACTAATCCTTTGGCACCAATCTGTGGTTGTTGCATCCACTCAGTTAGTGCTTTGATATCTTTATTAGAATAATTAACTGCTTGACCTTCTGCACAAATTCCTACCACTAATTCTGCATTATCAAAAACAGAAAATCCTTTTTGCTGAGCAACATCGTTGAGCTCCGTAAACGCCATATCAAACCGCAAATCTGGCTTGTCCGATCCATATTTTTCTAATGCTTCATCATAAGACATTCGAGGGAAGTCTGGTAACTCAATACCAATAGTAGTTTTAAACAAGTGTTTAGTCAACCCTTCAAAAGTATTTAAAATATCTTCTTGAGTTACAAAAGACATCTCGCAGTCAATTTGCGTAAACTCAGGTTGACGATCTGCTCGTAAATCCTCATCTCGGAAACACTTAACGATCTGAAAATATTTGTCGAATCCAGCCACCATCAATATTTGTTTAAAGGTTTGTGGGGATTGTGGAAGTGCATAAAACTGTCCAGTATTCATTCGACTAGGTACCACAAAATCTCTGGCACCTTCTGGTGTACTTTTTATTAATACTGGAGTCTCTACTTCAATGAAATCTTTGTTTGCTAAATACTTACGTGTCTCAATGGCTAGTTCACTTCTAAAAATAATATTATCCTGTACCTTCCTTCTACGTAAATCTAGATAACGATATTTCATCCGTAAGTCTTCTCCACCATCTGTATCTTCCTCAATAGTAAATGGAGGAGTTTTAGCAGCATTTAAGACTTCTAATGATTTAATTTCTATTTCAATATTACCGGTTGGACGATTAGGATTTTTATTGGTTCTTTCTCTAACTAATCCTGAAACCTTTAGGACATACTCACGGCCTAATTTCCGCGCTTGATTGCAAAGCGCTTCGTCGTCCTCCATGTTGAAAACCAATTGTGTAATCCCATAGCGATCGCGAAGATCAATAAAAGTCATTCCGCCAAAATCACGGCTGGCTTGTAACCATCCACTAAGCGTTATTGTCTGACCAATGTGTTCCATTCTAAGTTCGCCGCAATTGTGTGTTCTATACATACTCTGAAGGTGATTTGATTATTTAATTATTGAGAGTTTTAAATCCAGCCACAAAAATAGTGGATTATATTAACTTGAGCCGCACAACGTTACTCAATTTACTACCTTTGCTCCCTGATTTTGGATCTTTGAATGCAATTATGAGTCAGTACATTAAAAAATTTGGTACGGCACCGGTCTTTTTCACCGCTATTTCTACGATTTTAGGAGCAGTAATGTTTCTCCGATTTGGATTCGCGGTAGGACAGATTGGCTTATTGGGAACTTTTGCCATTATCTTGATCGGACATGCTGTTACGATCCCGACTGCAATGGCTATTGCTGAGATTGCAACCAACCAAAAGGTTGAAGGTGGAGGTGAATACTACATTATCTCTCGTTCATTCGGATTGGTTGTAGGTTCATCTATTGGTATTGCATTATATTTTTCTCAAGCAGTTAGTGTCGCTTTTTATGTCATTGCCTTTGCAGAAGCCTTTTCGGCTCTTTTCGAATATCTGATTCAGACCTACGGAGATCAACTGCAGCCGTGGGTAGTATGGTTATTACAGCAAAAACAAACAGTTAGTATTCCAGCTCTTTTTCTTCTTACTGCTATCATGTTGTATAAGGGCGCAGAGTTAGGAGTAAAAGCACTTTATGTGGTGGTTTTTACACTTTTTATAGCATTAATAGCCTTTTTTCTTGGTCAGACTGAATATAACCAAACGCATAACCTAGATCCATTTGCTAGCGTTCAAAGTTTTATGTTAGATAGTACAGCAGCGAATAGTACTACTCCGTTAGATACAGTGACTATGCCGATTATTACTCAGCAAAATACACCAATTCCTGTAGATAATAATATTCCTGCTGCTGTAGGATTCTTTACTGTTTTTGCCATCATTTTCCCTGCATTTACGGGAATGACGGCGGGTGTTGGTTTGTCAGGGGATCTTGAAAATCCGAGCCGATCTATTCCATTAGGAACATTGGCTGGAACGTTGATGGGAATGGTCGTATATTTTCTGATTGCTTATAAGATGGCAGTTTCTGCTAGCCCCGTTGATCTAGCAAATACAGATAGCCTAGTGATGGCAAAAATTGCTTGGCAAGGATGGTGGTTGATTCCTTTGGGTTTAGCAGCTGCTACTATTTCTTCAGCGCTGGGATCTTTGATGGTAGCGCCTCGAACTTTACAGGCGATTGCCAGAGATAATATTTTACCTTCTGTAGGAATAAATACTTGGTTGTCTCAAGGAAAAGGAGCTAGTGATGAGCCTTTTAATGCAACAGTAATTACCATTCTAATCGCGCTAATTTTTGTAGCGATTGGCCAATTAGATTTTGTGGCAGAGATTATTTCCATGTTTTTTATGGTTACCTATGGTGCACTCTGTTTGATATCCTTTTTACAGCATTTTGCAGCGGATCCATCTTATAGACCTACCTTTAAATCTCGATGGTATATTTCCTTATTTGGTGCGTTGGCGTGTATTGTATTGATCTTTTTTATGAATGCACTTTATGCTTTAATTGCAATAATGGGGATTGGATTATTCTACTTACTAGTAAGTTATTATAATCCTGAAAAAAATAACCTAGCATTGATTTTTCAAGGAGCCATTTTTCAATTGAGTCGGCAGTTACAAGTTTTTCTACAAAAATCAGAAAAAGAGCAAACAGTTAGTTGGAGACCATCAGTAATTTGTATTTCTGAAAATTCGTTTGAGCGATTTGCCGCTTTTGATTTATTGAGGTGGATATCTCAAAAATATGGTTTCGGAACTTACCTACATAAAATCACAGGTTATCTTTCTAGAGTAACCAATCAAGAAGCACGAGAGGCTAAAGCTCGATTAATAAAAATGGCAGAAACCAGTAATAGTAAAATTTATATTGATACGCTAGTGAGTCCTTCCTATACTTCTGCGATTGCTCAAGCTATTCAGTTGCCAGGAATTTCAGGAACAGATAATAATTTATTGCTTTTTGAATATTCAAAATATAAGCCCTCCTACCTAGAAAATATGATTGGCAATTTGGGGTTAGTGCGATCGGTTGACTTTGACGTAGTCGTACTCGGAAGTTCTGAAAGAGGTTATGGCTTTAAGAAAGAAATACATATCTGGATTAGTTCTTCTGATTATGAAAATGCCAATCTCATGATCTTATTGGGATATATTATTATTGGACATAATGATTGGAAGGGTAGTTTTATAAAAATATTTGCAATCTATCCCGAAGAGTCATTGGAAGAAGAGCGTGGAAATCTTTTTGCCTTGATCAAAGATGGCCACTTACCTATTTCCCAAAATAATATTGAATTTATTCCCCGAAAGGGAGACACAGATTCAAGAGCAGTTATTAACGAAAAATCTCAAGATGCAGACCTAATTATTTTAGGATTCAGAGGCGAAACCATCAAGCAAAAAGGAATAGATGTGTTCGATGGTTATGAAAAACTAGGGAATACCTTATTCGTTAATGCAGCAGAGAAGGTAATTATCAAATAATTGATTTATTCTGTTCGTTCTCATTTTGATTCTTTTCCTTTTCAGTTTCGGATAGAAAAATTCTAAATTTGTCTGTCATTTAACTATAAGCCTCGAAGTTGGTATTTACGAGCTACTTATCACAGTATTATGACAAAAAAGCTACCTGTAAACTTTACTTTTGTAGACGGAGCTAAGAGCTTGTCCAAATTTTCAGGATTGTGTGAAATTTGCCAATTGCAGCCAATTAATGGAAGTTTAGGCAACCTCTAAAACCTCCAAATACGAAAGAAACCTTACTTAATGATCGGAGGCTACAAAATATTAACGGTTACTCACCACAACGTCAAACTAAACACGTTGGGACAATATGCATTCTCTTGCGAGGATACAGCCTTGCCTGCTCACTTATTTTCTCTAAAAGAACATGCGGAGATAGATGAAATCATGTATTTGTCTACATGTAATCGGATCATGTATTTTTTCTATACTGATCAAAAAATAGACACTCCTTTTATCACTTCTTTTTTTCAACATGTCAATAATTCAGTTGACTTGACCACTCTGGAGCAAGTTTCTCAATATGAAGGACGAGAGGCTTTAAATCATCTATTCGAAGTCGCTGCTTCTATGAATTCTTTAGTAGTAGGAGAGCGAGAAATTCTTCGACAACTACGAGAATCTTACCAAAAATGCTACGACCTAAAACTAACGGGAGATCATATTCGAATTGCGATGACCGCAGCAGTGGAAGGTGCTAAAGAAATTTACGCACGGACACGTATTGGAGAAAAACCAGTTTCTATTGTTTCTTTGGCCATCCAAAAACTACTCAGTCATAAAGTCGCTCGTAACGCTAGGATATTATTGGTCGGTGCAGGACAGACGAATACTTTGGTTGTAAAATTTTTACGCAAGCATGAATTTAAAAACATTACCATTTTTAACCGTAGTTTAGATCGAGCTAAAAATTTGGCTGCTATGATCAAAGGTCGAGGTGCGGCTTTAAAAGACTTGCCCGATTATCAAGAGGGATTTGATGTGATGATTATTTGCACAGGTGCTACTGGGGCATTGGTGAATTCAACATTATACAATCAATTACTTCAAGGAGAGACAGATACAAAACTCCTGATTGATTTGGCAATCCCTAATAATATCGATCGTGAAGTAGTCAATGAATTTAATGTACAATACATCGAAATTGAAGATTTACGTAATCTCGCTAAAGAGAATCTTAGCTTCCGCCAAAACGAAGTTGTAAAAGGAAGAAAGATGTTGAAAAGAAAAATCAACGCTTTCACTGAATTACATCGACAACGGCAGATCATTAAAGCGATGAAAAATGTGCCGATCGAAATAAAAGCGGTAAAATCTCATGCTATCAATAAAGTCTTTAAAAAGGACTTAGAAAATCTAGATGAAGATACCAAAGAGTTAATCAACCGGATGATGGACTATATGGAAAAGCAGTGCATCGGCATTCCAATGAAAGCGGTTAAACAATAGATCATTGATTTTCTTTTAATGCTTTTTCGACTTTATAGCGCAGTTCTAGACTTGTCAAACTCCCCGAGATATCTCTTTCCCAACCACTCCAAACGGGTAAATGTTCCGGCCAACCTCTACTGATTTTAGGATATAAATACGCAGGTACTCGCAAGCCAGCAATACTTAAAATTCTACGAATATGCCAGTCTCCCCAATGGGTAGCTTCAGAAGAATTTAGCCAAGATTTTAATCGATCAAAAAAGGTAAGTGATAAGTCTTCTTGCCATTCATGTTTTCCTTGTTGTAATAAAAAATCTAGTGGTGTATTTTCAGCGGGTAGAAATTTAATATCCTTAAATTCGGATAGCGTCAGTCGATTGTAAGCCTCTTGATTGAGCACAGCAATGAGTTGTAAAGGCGCAAAATCTTGCCATAGTTTATCTTCTTTTTTAGTAAGCCAGAGTTCTAAAATTAATAGACTCCATTCTTTATTGTTATGATGAACTGCTGCATTTGAAACGGAACTTAATACTAGGTAAGCATACGCGTTCTCGATAAATAGTGGAAGCAATTTTAAAGGACTTAATCCAGTGAGTTCGTTCCAATAATCTAATGGCAATTTATTAATCATCTGCGCTAACTGACTCGCTTTATTGCCGCTTCGATATAGTTGTAGACTCGCTTTTATTCCATCTTTTATCATGGTATCATCTACTCCTTTAGGAAGCTTGATTTCTAGAGTAGGTTGCTTATTAATTTTTTTAACAGTGATTAGTTTTTTTAATCTAATAAGCATTCTCTGATTAAAAGAGGAAGTTGGAATTTTAGAGAGTAAGTTGGCGGCCTTTTCACGGATATTTTTTTGTTTATTCTCTAAGAGAGCAGAAAGGAAAGCATCATCCCCCTTTGATAAGCCAATTTCTAGAATATCTAATAATTTTTTTCTAGTAGTCGTATTCTCTTGTGACCAAGTTTCTTCTAGAAGGGTAAGTGCCGCAGTAGGATCGATAGATCTTTGATGACGTAAATAAGCTGCTCTTTCTTTTGTATTGCCAGTTTCCCAATCATCTAAGGTTGGCGTATAACCTAACGTTGCCCAGCTAGGATTTTGGGCCATCAGCCAGCGACCTCGGCCACTAAGTGCAGGATTAAGCGCTTCCCAAATACTTGGGGTTTTAATCGCTTTGTCTAAAATGAGTGGAAGCGATTCTGGTGGTAACGATTTATTATATTTTTTTAAAGTAGTGAGAAACTCTGCTAAGATAGATAGATCGTTTCTCCTTAATATCATATTCAAATACTGGATGGCTCTTTTACTGCAAATGTTTGTTTGGTGCTTTTCAGTAGTAGTAGGGAGATCTCCTTCAAAATCTTTTGGTTGAATACCTGCTTTCCTCATCATACTCATAGTAGCTGCAGCTTTCAAAATCAGTCGAGCAGGATCCTCATCTTTGATCCCCATCCCTTCTAATTCCTGAGACATCTCCTCAGAAATCTTACTGCGATCTGTCCCAATTAATCCTATTTTTACAAGTGTTTTCCAGTTCATTAATTTATTTAATGGCACTAAAATAATTAAAATTTTGTGTTTTTACAACAAAATGTTTATATTTGTTTTGGTGGATATTCTATTCAGAATAGAAGGAGCATTAAAAAATAATAAATTCTTATCCACATTACTAACATTTTTTTGATCAAATTTACAGAATTAAAAATGACCAAATTTATTCTTTCTATTTTATTAGAAATTTCAAAAAATTGGGTATGAAAATTAATCTATTCTTTTAATTAAATGGTTATATACTATTCTTTTATAAAGAATTTTTAAATAAATATAATTTTAATTGTATGCTTAAGTTCACACTCTGTTTTACACTAAAATGACAGAGTTTAATGGCTTTTGCACAGAGTTATCCACACTGTTTTGAAAGTTATCCACAATTGCTCAATCTTGTCCACAAATTTTAGAAAAAAAATCCTGCTACGTAAAGATTAGCTTTGCTATAGTATATTTTTCAAGAACGTTATTAACCATCAAAAATGTCTGACAAATACGATCCATCCAAGAAAAAAGACAATTACCGAGGTAATAATAAAAAGAAAGAAAATCAGCTTTCTAATTATGTCTTTGGAAAGGTCCAACCGCAGGCCTTACCACTCGAAGAAGCAGTCTTGGGAGCAGTCATGCTTGACAAGGATGCACTCTCTATTGTATTGGATATTTTACGACCCGAAAGTTTTTATGCAGATGCACACACCTTGATCTACAAAGCCATGTTGCGCCTTTTTGAAAAGACACAACCTGTCGATTTATTAACCGTTACCGAGGAACTCAAAAAGTCTGGCGATATAGACAAAGCTGGTGGCCCATATTATTTAGTAGAACTAACCAACAGAGTGGCTTCTGCTGCCAATATCGAATACCACGCGAGAATCATCGCACAAAAACACATCCAGCGAGAACTGATTACCGTTTCTACTAAAATTATCCGAGATGCTTATGAAGATACCACAGATGTTTTTAGTCTACTTGACGAAGCAGAACAGGGACTTTTTAATATTACTCAGCAAAACTTAAGTCGTGGATACGAAAGTATGGGATCTCTAGCGGCGAAAGCGCTCAAGCAATTGGAGGAGATGTCACAAAAGGAAGAAGGACTCACAGGAGTACCGACTGGTTTTACCGAACTAGATCGGCTAACCTCCGGCTGGCAGCCTTCTGATATGATCATTGTCGCGGCTCGTCCAGGTATGGGTAAAACGAGTTACACATTAGCCTTAGCACGAAATGCAGCAGTAGATTTTAATAAACCTGTAGCGATATTTTCGCTGGAGATGTCCAATCTTCAATTAGTCCAAAGATTGATTTCGATGGAGGCTGAAATTTCAGGTAGCAAGCTTCGCTCGGGACAACTAGAAGATTACGAATGGCAACAATTGCAAAGTGCTATCGAGAAAATGTCAGAGGTTCCTATCTTTATTGATGATACACCGGGAATCAATATTTTCGAATTGCGAGCAAAATGCCGACGTTTGAAGATGCAACATGATATACAAATGGTCATTATCGATTACCTTCAATTGATGACAGGAGGAGGAGAAAATAAAGGGAATCGTGAACAAGAAATTAGTATGATCTCTCGTTCGCTTAAGGCCTTGGCCAAGGAGTTGAGCGTACCAGTAATTGCACTGTCTCAGTTAAGTCGTGCGGTGGAAACTAGAGGAGGTTCGAAGCGACCGATGTTGTCGGATCTTCGGGAATGTATTACTGGAGACAGCTTAATATATATGGCAGATTCAGGTGATTATCAGAGAGTGGATAGTTTAGTAGGTAAAAGTGGTTTTCAAGTACAAGCGATGAATGAGCAATTTAAATTGGAGCCTGCTACTTGTTTAGACGTTTGGGAGACAGGGGACAAGGAAGTATATGAAGTAGAAACACAATCAGGCATAAAAATAAAGGCTAGTTTAAATCATCCATTCTATAGTATTAATGGTTGGCAACAACTAGTCGATTTAAAGGCTGGTGATTATATTGCTTCTAGTAGAGTAATTGACAGTCCTGCGAGCAGTGATTTGAAAAATGAAGAAATAATTTTATTGGCGCATATGATAGGAGATGGTTGCTACGTGGAAAGACAACCTATTCATTATACAAGCCAAGAACAAGAATCTCTTGATATAGTAGCTAATGCTGCCGAAAAACTTTGGAATATTAAAGGTCGATTGGTGAAAGACCCTTCGTCTAAGGCTTGTTACCATCTTTACTTGCCTTCTCCCTATCATTTAACTCATGGTGTAAGACATCCGTTTTCTAATTTATTATTGAAGGTTGGATTACAAAAAGCTCGTTCATTTGAAAAAACGGTTCCATCTTTAATTTTTAAAAGTTCTAAAAAACAAATTGCGCTATTCTTAAAGCATATATGGTCAACGGATGGAGGTGTTTTTATAAGAAAAGGAAAGGGAGCTTCGAAAGTTCATTACGCTTCAAATTCCTTTGAATTAATTACAGGGATAAAATCATTACTATTAAGATTTGGTATTCAAAGTAGTATTCAAAAAACACAAAAACTTAATTATAAACCAGGTTATAATCTTAGTGTTACTGGTAAAAAAGATATTCTTCTTTTTGCTAAATATGTAGGCATTTTTGGTAGCAAATCTAAAATTCTTGATCAATTGGTTGATCTATTTCAGGATGTTAGACACAATACAAATACAGATGTCATTCCTAAAGATATTTGGGAAACGGTAAAGGTTGAGAGAAAGAAAGCAGGCTTTACAGAAAGATCATTTCAAGCGGCTATTGATACTAACTATTGTGGTACAGCTTTATATAAAAGTAATATTTCAAGAGAAAGACTTTCTAGAGTATCTAATGTATTAGAAAACGCTGAGTTATCTCAATTGGCAGGTAGTGATTTGAAATGGGAAAAGATAAAATCAATTACCCATATTGGTACAGAGAAAACTTATGATTTGCACGTGGAAGGTTTACATAATTTTGTTGCCAATAATTTCATTGTACATAACAGCGGAGCGATCGAGCAAGATGCGGATATCGTTTCCTTCATTTATCGTCCCGAATACTATCAAATTTTGGAAGATGAAGAAGGGCAGTCTCTAAAAGGAGTAGCCGAAATCATCGTAGCCAAACACCGTAATGGTGCCCTAGCAACAGTAAAACTTAAATTTACAGATCGGTTTGCGAAATTTAGTGATTTAGATGATCCTGACTTTAGTGGACTGGTTGACGATGCTGGTGCTGGTGCCAATCCCGCCATCATTACCCGTTCTTCAAAAATGAACAACGACGATATTCCATTTTAATAAAAGAGGATAAACAACTTCATAATTTTAGATTTTGAAAAAAAAAGATAACCCCAATAATTCTCCTTTCGCTAACAAACGGAAACCAAAACTTCCACCACCACCTCCTGCTCAAGAAGAAAGCATGCGTCTCAATAAATACGTAGCGCATTGTGGAGTAGCAGCTCGACGTAAAGCCTCCGAATATATTATGGATGGTTTAGTAAAAGTAAATGGTGAAGTAGTTAAAGAACCAGGACATCGGGTCAAACCAACAGATAAAGTCACTTACCGCAATCAACCAATCGAACCAGAAACACAGCGGATTTATATTTTACTTAACAAACCTAAAAATACCGTAACAACCGTAAGCGATGAAAAAAATCGCCGTACCGTTATGGATTTAATGGATCCTACAATTAAACTTCGAATCTACCCAGTAGGTAGATTGGATCGAGAAACGACAGGCCTTTTACTCTTAACCAACGACGGTGATTTGGCTAAAAAACTTTCTCACCCTAGCCACGAAGTCACTAAGATTTATCATGTCGTACTTGACAAACCTATCACGAAAGAACACCTAAAAGAGATTCGAGATGGCTTAACTTTGGAAGATGGACTAGCTCCGGTAGATAAGGTTTCCTATGTAAAAGATAAGGGTGAAAACGAAGTTGGGATTGAAATTCATATTGGACGAAATCGAATCGTTCGCCGAATCTTTAAGCATCTAGGCTACCATGTCGTTCGTTTGGATCGGACCTACTATGCTGGTCTGACTAAAAAAGATATTCCTCGTGGAAAATATAGATTATTGAACGATCGAGAGGTTTTAATGCTAAAGCATTTTGTCTAGATTTTACTAGATTCCTTTTAATTTTAAATCACTTCTAATATTATTATCCCTTATCTTTACGTTTAAAGCTTGTCTAAACTTCCATGTAATTGGCTGCAATTGGCAAATCTTACCCTGTATTTCGTTAAAAAACCTCGCCGATGCTTAGGCATCGCCTGTATTTTTTGCCTTATTCAGAATAGAATTTCCTCAATTCCGCACAATCATGAAAATTTGGTCAAGCTCTTAAGGAGTCACAGCTAAGCGTTAGAAATAAGAATCTAGTCGCTTTTCTGAGTATTTTTTTATAAAACTTACATTCATGAAAAACGGTAAAAACCTGATGCTTTTTCTATGCTTTAGCCTAATTGGTATGGCATTGACGGCACAAGATTCGACAACGGAGTATGATTATACAGTACATGTTGGCGCATTTTTTAAACCTAAAATGGAGGATTTTGATCGCGTTCAGTCACTCGGATTTATGTATGCCGAAGCTGCTGAACAAAATTTGACTAGAATCTATCTTGGTCGTTACCCCAACGAAACAGTTGCTTATAAAACCCTCGGACAAATTAAAAACAGTGGATATCCAGATGCTTTTGTCACTCGTAAAAGAATAGACCCGAATGCTATAACGTATAGTATTTATTTAGGGACAGAGCGCCTAAACGGACCAGTGAACTGGGCGGATTATAATCGAGCTGGAAAATTATACGCACTTATCAATAATGGTCTAATTGAAATTTATGCTGGACAACATGACACGGCTGACGAAGCCAATCGCATCTTGGCGGCTACCCGAAAAATTGGATTAGTCAATGCAGAAGTTAAATCTATTAATCCTGGTCATTTGCGAAAGGTCACAGAATTTGAAGCAGGTATTCCTATCAAAAATATTGTGCTTGCACCAGTAGAACAGATTATTCAAGTACAAGAAGTGCTAACTGAAAGAGGACCGGCTGAAGTAAAAAGAGGTCCTAACCTCATGGTGGTGAAAAATACCAATATCAATACCGCTCCTTCTACAACGCCGCCGACTACAACTACGACCCCTGAAACCTATGATAATGTTGCGAACAAACGCATCGAAGTAGAACCAGAAACGACGGATAAAGTACCGACTCCACCTGCTCGAGTTCCAGCGGAAAAAACAGAAGATGTTTTAACGGAAAAAACGGTCAGTACACCTAAAGCTAAAAGAAGCACAGTAGCGGTTCCAAAAATTCGTCCTCAATCAAAAAGAACTTCTGTGCTGAAACTACAAACCTTATTAAAAGAGGAAAAACTGTATGCTAAAAGCTTAGATGGATTTTATGGAAAAGGAACTGCGCAGAGCTGGCACGCCCTACTAACCCAAAATACTAAATTCCGAAAATACCTTACCTATAATGATTGTAATATTACATTACAATCTAAAGGCGGAACTGATCCTGATAAGGATTATTCTAAAAATGCAGACCCACTTTTTGATTGGGAAGAGCTAAATCTATTGCGTCAAATTACCAACGAACTTTGTGCAGAAGACCCAACAGAGACTGAACTTGAAACAGCTGCGACTCAACGAGCTACCATATTATTGTCTCCACAAAAATTAACGGATGAGCAACGAACAGAAGTCCTTATTTGGAACCAAGAATTTTGGGAGGAGATTGCACTATGGAGTGAAAAAGCTGCGATCTTGAAAAAATGGAGTTTACCACTCAAAGCATCATACCTTCAATCTCAAATTCGATTGGAAGACTATTTTATGGACAAAGGAAGGTCTCCTCAAGAAGCAACTGGACAAGCCATCTATGTTTTGAAAACAATGATAGAACCATATTTAAAAAATTTATAGTCTCTTATGAGAAAATAGATACCTCTTTGGATTTGAATCCTCTAAAAAAGCCGAACCTGAGTAATCAGCTTCGGCTTTTTTAGTATTAATCTAATATGCTTTTTAAGGTTTATTATTTAATTTGTCCATGTACTTATAATACACCAAGCGTAAAATCCAATTGCATAGGAATATTTTGAGTCGCAGATCGGCGAGGACGAATTTTTACAATGATTCCAAATGTCTCCCCCTCCAAATGTCTGGAGACATCTGGGATACTAGGATTTAAAACAATAGCTTCACCAGTATCTTCTCTTACTTGTTCTCGATATAAGATTTCTGTTGCATCCTCCATATTATCTGAAAAAATTTCGATAGTGATTTCTTGAATGAAATCTAAATTTATTCCAGAAAAAATAGTAGAAAGACGTCCTGATTTTCCGACAATCTTTTCCACTTCTTCTTCCGTGACATTAGCTGCACCTAATCTTGCGAGTCGTTCATTTGGGATATCCTCAATAGTTAATTCCCAGATGGTAAAAGGGTTCAGCCCTACAGGTATTTCAAATTGGGTGGCATGTGGTAAATCTGCGATAGTCACTAATTCTTTTCCACAATTATTAAATACAAAAGATAATAATAACAAGAGACTAATTTTTTTCATGATAGAATTTTTTATTAAATAGCTTCAATAGATAGACGAATGTAAATTTAGTTAGAATACTATCCCTAAAACGTAATTTAAATAATTATATTTACGAAACGACTAAAAATTTTTAAAACATAAACCAATGGGTGAACAAAAAGTATCGCTGGTAAAAAGCCAGGCCCAAATGCAACGCTTTGTCCAGCACCTGCTCAATGACGTTCGGGCACTAGAACATATGATTGACAAAGGTATGTTCGAAAAAAATATTGTCCGAATCGGAGCAGAGCAGGAAATGTGTTTGGTAGATAATAAAACCTATAAGCCAGTTAACAAAGCGATGGAAGCTTTGGGTATAATGAAGGAATACGAGTGGGTAGAAACAGAGCTGGCTCAATTTAATTTAGAAACCAATCTTACGCCTCGGGAATTAAAAGGAAACTGCTTGCGGCAGATGGAAAAAGAGAACAACGATAAGTTGGCTATTATCCGCAAACGAGTAGCCAAACTTGATACAGAAGTCATCCTGACGGGAATTCTTCCAACCCTACGACAGATAAATTTGGATCTCGAAAACCTTACACCAAAAAAGAGGTACAAGGCGTTAATGGAATCTATCAATCAACAATTGATTGGGAATTCTTATGAACTCCGACTGTTAGGAATTGATGAATTATTGGTCAAACATGATTCACCTCTCTTGGAGGCATGTAACACCAGTTTTCAAGTACACCTTCAAGTTTCTCCTGAGAATTTTGTCAAGATGTATAATATCGCTCAGACAGTTGCTGCTCCAGTGATGGCCATCGCAGCTAATTCACCAATCGTATTTGGTCGTAGACTCTGGCACGAATCAAGAATTGCACTTTTTCAGCAAGCACTAGACACAAGAACGACGCATGATCATATGCGAGAACGTAGTCCACGAGTGAATTTTGGTAGTGGTTGGTTGAGAAAATCTATTCTAGAAATTTATAAAGAAGATATTGCGCGCTTTCGGGTCTTATTAAGTAGTGATATTGAGGAAGATTCTATCAAAATGCTTAACGAAGGAAAGATTCCAAAACTGAGAGCATTACAAGTACACAACTCTACGGTCTATCGATGGAACCGACCTTGTTATGGAATCAGTCCGAATGGTCAACCACATCTTAGAATTGAAAATCGCGTCTTTCCTGCCGGTCCTACAGGAATCGATGAAATGGCCAATGCTGCGTTTTGGCTTGGACTTATGGTAGGTATGGAAGATCTGCACGACGATATTACCAAGCATATTAGCTATGCAGATATTCGGGATAATTTCTCTAAAGCTTCTCGTTATGGAATGGACACCAAGTTTAACTGGTTTAAGGAAGCAAAAATCAGTGGCAAGGATCTAATTTTAAAGAAACTATTGCCTATTGCTCGGCAGGGTCTAAAAAACCATAAAGTAAATACTAGAGACATTGATAAATATCTGGGTGTAATTAAAGAGCGTACCACCAAACATATGAATGGAGCGCGCTGGCAACTACGCGCCTACACCAAATTACTCGAAGAAACAAATCAAGATGAAGCACTCACTTGCCTGACTGCTTCTATTATAAAAAATCAAAAAGAAAATGTACCTGTGCATAAATGGAAACTTCCCGACCTAAAAGAAGATCTTGCTAACTATCATCCTCATGATATTAAGGTAGAAGAATTTATGGTGACTGATTTATTCACCGTTCAACAAGATGATATCATTGAACTAGTAGGTGAGATGATGGATTGGCGAAAACTTAGATTCACGCCAGTGGAAGACATCAAAGGAAATCTTGTCGGATTGATTACGCTTCGACATATTCTGCGGCATTATATTCAAGCTAAAAAAATCAAGACGAAAAATAAATTAGTCAAAGATATTATGATTGTGAAGCCATTTACGATCGGCCCTCAAGCCACAATAGTTGATGCATTGAAAAAGATGAGAGAGGAAAAAGTGGGATGTTTGCCAGTTGTAAAAGGCCGTGAACTAGTGGGGATTGTTAGTGAGGTGGATATTTTACGAGTAACAGGCAGATTAATTGAAAGATTAGATAAAAAGTAAGGTCTGATTCTTGTCAGAATAACCGAATACCTTGCAACAAAAAAAACTTTGCGGTGTAATTAATATAGTACCTTTATATGTTCTTAAATATAATTATTTTTGCACCGCTTGCTTAGTATGGCTGATATAAGATTCAGAAGTACTAAGTTTTTCATTATAAAAATTTAATTCACCAACCTTTCCAATTATGGCTTTTGATATTGAAATGATTAAGGCTTATTATGAGGCCTTGCCAGCGAAGATTGAAAAAATTCGCAAGCGTTTAAAACGCC
>CALGJS010000103.1 GCA_937927835.1 uncultured Saprospiraceae bacterium
TCGCCTGTTTGCTGGTTGGCTAGTTAGCTTCCCTTTAACGTAAAATACGATTGAGGGAAGCTAACTAGCCAACAGGCAAACTAGCCAACCAGCAAAAAATGGCCATTATATCTATTTTTCTAAAAATTACCGTACTATTATTTATTACACAGTGTATATAATAGGATGATTATATGATTTTAGACAATAATATGCAAACTTCTTTTTGTATGGCCAACGTCTTATCTTTTGCATACCAAAGGTGGAGTTGTTTTGAGGCTTCTTCATTGATCTTTTTCTTAATCTCAAGGTCTTCGGTGGCTTTTGCTTTTGTTTTTGCATCCATGACCATTTTTTGAACTTCAGTAGGTCGAGGGCCCCATGAGTTAAGAACTTTTAATGTATTGCTATTCAGGAAGATAACTTTAGGTATCGAACGTGCATTATTTGTTAAAAAGGCATCTATTATCGGTAAGTTTTGATCTCTAAGTATAAATCGTAAGTCGATATTCGTATTTTCCAATGCCATATGCTGTAGTACCGGAACAATTTGCGCTGCATCTCCACACCAACCTTCTGTAACCACCAACCAAGTGATTGGTGCTTTAATCTTTTTTAGAATAGATTTGGTCTCTTCTGTTAGCCGACTTTTCTTATCCAGTCGCTTCATTCTAGACATATTCAAACTAGTATAATTTAGCATTGCCTCCGAATGATCCGGACCTGTTGTCTTTTGATACGCAAATTTTTCTTCAATCAACGCCTTATATGACTCATAATTATATGCATTGTCGATGATGGTTTTTTCCAGATGATTCATGTGTCTATTATTTTTATTTTCTAGAACATCATCAACTTAAATTATGTTTCAATTTTTCTCACTAAAATCTAAAAGGACTTAAATACTACCTAACTCTAGTAGTCACTACTTAAATAGATTTATAGCCACTAAGACACGAAGTCACAAAGAAAAATCAAGAATAAAAAAAATGATTAAGCTTCTTTCTGTATGTTAAAAAAAGATAGAAGAAACCACAAAAATAGATATACATATAAGGAAAACACTGCGCCTCCTAAATTAAGTCATGGGCAATGTTCTACTGGAAAGTTATTTTACAACAAAAGGATATACGTCCAAATGGCGCTACGTTTTTGCGAGAAAATATTTACGTTATTCAACATTTCAATACCCATGCAAATCCAACACACTACTATCAATCAATTCCATCCAAAGTTTATTCTTTTTCAAAATTATTTTAAAGTGCGCTAATTGATCAGGACTCACAAATGAGATAGCTACTCCAGAACTTTCAGCTCTTCCCGTACGACCAATTCGGTGAACATAATCTTTCGGAGAACGAGGTAATTCATAATTAATCACGCAAGGCAAAAAAGCAATATCAATACCTCGGGATAACAAATCGGTTGCAACTAATACTTTTATATTACCTTCTTTAAATGCCTCCAATGCTTTTTTTCTAGCAGATTGACTTTTTTTACCATGAATAGACGAAGCTTTGATCCCATTTTTACGAAGTTTATCGGCTACATTATCTGCTTTATATCCTGATGAAGTGAACACTAGGATTTGAGCATAGGCATTACTTTGGGTCAGATATCGGAGTAAAGGACCTTTTCGTTCGTCGGTCACTAAGTAGCTGGATTGCTCAATTAAATCAACCGCTACCTTTTCTTCTATTGATAAGTTGATGACGATAGGATTGGACATCAAAATCCGCTGTAATCCTTCTAATGCTGGACTTAAGGTTGCAGAAAATAAAAGATTTTGTCTTTGTTTTGGAACTAAAGAAAGAATCCGATTCATCTCTTCTTTAAATCCTAAATTGAGCATTTTATCTGCCTCATCGAGAATTAAGGTTTCTACTGCGGATAGGTGAACGGCTTTTGAATCTACGAGGTCAAGCAATCGACCTGGCGTAGCGATAAGCACCTGTACACCATTCATGCCGATCATTTGTGGATTAATGGAGACTCCTCCGTAGACCGTTACCGTTTTTATATAATTGGGTAATGCCTTGCTAAATAATTGAAAGACGCCTCCTACTTGGATGGCTAATTCTCGAGTAGGAACAACGACCAAAACTTGCGGTTCTCGATTTTTTGGAGCATTAGATTTTTGTAAATTGACCAAGGTTGGTAATACAAAACTTGCCGTCTTCCCTGAGCCAGTTTTGGCAATACCTAAGATGTTTTTCTTTTTAAGAATGGGAGGAATAGCTGCTACCTGAATCGGGTAAGGCGTTTGGTATCCTTCATCTGCGAGCGCTTCGACGAGGGGTTTGGGTAATCCTAGTTTTAAAAAGGTCATAGTAATGGTATAATTAAGCGGCAAAGGTAAGTGAATTTAGTGGGATGGCGTGGAATAATTTTTTTCTAGAACGGGATTATAAAAATCCAATGATCTACCGTACCTTTATGAATCATTCACATTCACATTCACATTCACATTCACATTCACATTCACATTCACATTCCCATTCCCATTCCCATTCCCATTCCCATTCCCATTCACATTCTAATTCACATTCTAATTCTGAAAAGGTATCGAAAATAAAAATTCAAAAAAATGAAATTCCTAAAATTTCTTCTCGTATTAGTTCTTGGACTTGTGCTGTTTTTTTTCTTAATGGGCTTGATCAAACCAGCGGTTAGTTATGGACATGAAATTACCGTCAATAAATCGGTTAAAGAAGCATGGGCTGTGCATCAGGATGTCACCAAATATGATCAGTGGTTGGATGGTTTTAAAAGTATTGACTTAATTAGTGGTGAACTCGGAACAAAGGGTAGTAAGTATAAAGTTGTAGTCAATCCAGGAGATGGGCAACCGGATTTTGAGATGATCGAAACAGTTAAATCTATTAAAGAATTTGATCACATAACTTTGAATATGGATAGTGAAATGATGGTCTTTGATCAGACTACTTCGTTTTTTGAAAAGGATGGAAAAGCGACTATTAAAACAGGTTCTAAAGTCAGCGGTAAAGGAATGATGATGCGCTCTATGTTTGCTTTGATGGATATGTTTACCGATTCTTTTCAAAAAAAGGAAGTTGAAAATATTGAGAATCTAAAAAAAGTAATTGAAAATAATACCACAGATTATTTTCCAGCGCCCGCTGTGATTTTAGAAGAGTAGTTGGAAATTATAAAATGCACCGTGAAGGTGTGAATTATTATTCTTTAATAATTATACCATATTTATCTAATAATCCTCGGATACCTGTCAAGGAAAAAATCGCTTTTCTAATTCTGTTTTTTTCTGGATCAATTGAATATCCGTATGCCATAGAAAAATCAGTTTCTTCAAGATTGGTGTTTTCAAATATCGCCCGTTGTAAATCAGAATTTTCAAACTGTGCCTTACTAAAGTCGCCTTCCGTAAAATCTACCTCGTGAAGCTGTGATTTGATAAATTCAGTTCCTGGAAGTTTACATTGATAAAAAGAACAATGATCTAATATGCAATTTTCAAAAGAAAAGGAGAGCCCAAATTCATTACAGTGATCAAACTGTAGACCGAGCATTTTGCAGTTCTTAAATTTTACATTTTGAAAGCTAGCCTGATCTAAATTGACATTGCTGAGATTAGAATCCTTAAATTCACAATCTACAAACCTAAAGCCTGATAAATTGGTGCTAGAAAAATTACAATGCTCAAAATTACAGTATTCATATTCTCCTTTTTCAAGAGTGGTTTCTGTATAATCAATGTTCCTAAAAGTCTTTTCAAAAACAGCTTCCATGCTTGCAAAAGTACAAAATTCCTTATCTTCGCAAACTAAACTTACTCCATCTTTTAAAAAATATCTACTATGAATACGCGTAATTGGATCGCTTTTGTACTCATCTTGGCTTCTCTGGCCTGTCTTTATCCTGGTTTGTTTCAACCGATCATGAGTATCGCTATTATTCCTAGGTTGCCCTTAGTTGGAGAAGTAAGCCTCTATGAAAGTACACAGAGTATTCTCAAGACCATAGAAACTTTGTACTCCAACAATAATAAATTAGTAGCGATACTTATCTTACTTTTTAGTGTAGTTGTTCCTATTCTAAAAGCGATTATCTTATTGGTTGTCCTTTTTCTCAAGAATCTAAGCAGTCGGAAAAAACTGTTCAACTTTGTTCGAGTTATCGGAAAATGGTCGATGGCCGATGTTTTTGTGGTTGGTGTTTTTCTAGCTTTTTTAGCCACAAAATCTAACGATGGCTTTCACGCAGAAATTCATAATGGGTTTTATTATTTTCTGGCTTACTGCATAATTTCTCTGGTTGCTATTCAGGTAATGAAAATAGAGGAATAAGGAATGTGAATAGGAATTAGAATAGGAATTAGAATAGGAATAGGAATAGGAATAGGAATTAGAATGTGAATTAGAATAATGCAGTTGTCGATTAAGTTGAGTAATTCACATTCACATTCACATTCTTCTCCTAAAAAAAACAAGCCGCCCACACCGTGAGCGACTTGTCTTTCTTTATCAAAAAATTGGTTAAGTAAGTTAAGCAATTCTACATTCTTACAATCACCAATGGTTTGGCAATTCGCTTTCTACCTTCCACCAAAATACTGATGGTATAGT
>CALGJS010000104.1 GCA_937927835.1 uncultured Saprospiraceae bacterium
AAACAATCGACTCCACTTCTACTCCACCGTAGATTGTAAAATAATCGTTGCGACCATCCGCATTCGGACTGAAAGCATTTGGCACATAGAACTCTCTAAGTTTCGTGACTGAAACAGCGATCGAATCTTTTCCAATACAGCCATCAGCAGAGACTACTTCTAATTGATAGAAGCTGTCGTTTAGTGGTAACGTTTCTGGGTTAAGGCAGACCTCACAATCAAATTCCGTTGCGGTAGTCCACAAAAAAGTATCAATCTGAATATTATTAATAGAAGGATTCAATTCAATGGTCGTTCCTAAGTTGGTGGTTTGGCTTTCGCCTAAATCTACGATCGGTATTTCGGCAGCGATCAAAGTGCCATTGGTGGTTCCAGTACAACCATTTTCATCGGTTGCTAAGATTTCATATGCTCCTGCTGATAGATTTGTAAATGGTATTTCATTGGTAGCGACACCTCCGTTTATAGCATATTCATATACGCCTGTTCCTCCCGTAGTTTGGATAAGTTCAATCATTCCCGTGGTTGATCCTGAGCAATCTGGTCCTAAAAAATTGGCAGAAATCTCAACAGGTATCGGTGCATCCAAACTGACCGTTTCTGTTATTGAACAACCTTTACTATCCGTTATAAGCACGGTATACTCACCGGGAGAGAGCTGATTAATCGTTGGAGTTGTTCCTCCGTTATTCCATGTATAATTAATGTTCTCGTTTCCACCAGTCACCTCCGCAGTAACACTTCCATCGGATGCTTCGGGACAAGAAACACCAAACCCATTTTGATCAAGGGGTTGTAAATCTACGGTCAAGCGCTCTGGTTGATCAACTGTTTTTATAATAAAATTAAAATTGCCGAAATCATCTTCAATCGTAATGCTGTAAGTACCCGATCGCAGTGTAATCAAAGAAGTATTAAAATTAAGTGCATCAATAAATCCAACACCGTTAGTATTTCCATCAAGCTGTTCCCATGTATAAGTAAAAGGAGGTGTTCCGTTCGTCACCATAAAATCAATTTGTCCATTATTTTCTGCGAAACAATCTACTGGCTCTGTTTGAGAAGAGGATTGAATATTACAAATAATTACTTCTAAATCTAGATTAATAATACTATCACAATTCTGAAAAGAAGGGAGTGTTTCTTCATAAATTCCAGTTTCCACGAAAGGTAAATTGCCAATAAAGAACGTATCTTCTGTGCAGAGAAATAAATCTAAATTGGAGACCGGAGTAGGTTGCTCGGTCAGATTTACGGTAACAATGCTATCACAACCAGCCTGACTTTCTAAAACAAAATTATAAAAGCCTGTCTCACAAATTAAGGTATCAGCTACTGCGAAGCATTCTCCTTCACAAACGATTTCAGTCAAATTCGTTGGCGGTATAACTTCTATCGTAATTTCTCGACAAGAAGGTGTTCCTACTTCACATCGATTAGCGGAGGTAACACAAAGATTATATACCCCAGGTGCTGGAAAAGTAATTTCAGCAATACGACTACTATCTCCTGCTTCGACACCATTTAGTGTCCAAAAAAATTCTGTTGCACCAATCGGTGCTTCTACAGAATAGTTCAACGGAAAATCAGGACAAGCGAGACTTGGTCCAATGATTTGACCACTTTCTTCGATAGGTAGTACACTAGTACTTCCAGAAATAACGGTAAAAGTCCAGTCGCAATTATCGCCAAAACCTCCGTCCATTACGATATAATAATATTGACCAATGATCAAGGGTTCACTGTTAAAAATTGTTCCACTCTGACCATCATTGATGATTCCAGCTGCACCACCAAAGCAATTAGAAATACGACGAAAATTTTGGCAGTCAATTCCTTCATATAGACCAAACTCAAGTCCAAATCCCATATCACAATTATTCACTGCCATGTTCACCGCTAAGTCGGTACTACCTGCAATGAAAGCAATCCACTGCATATTGTGTGCGACAAAAGTGCATTCTCCCGCAAATCCAGGAGGTGCTTGCCCAACAATATTGGCGTTATGACGACCAGTAAATCCATCAATATCACAAATAATACAAGCATCCTCGCAAAAAGAAGTCATGGTAGGTGGATCAACACAAGGTTCGGGTTGTCCAATCAAAATAGCAGAAAATAAAAAAAAATAGATCAGCAAATATAGACGCATTATCAAATATAGGAAAATAATTTATTTAATTTAACTAAGTACACTGTGAAGTTGTTTAGGAATGTTGACAAAAGGTGAGGCTAAAAAAAGCGGTAGAGGATTTGCTCCTCTACCGCCTAAATATATTATTTGTATGAAAAATGGATGCGCATTAGTATCTACTGCATTAGTTAGCCGACACTGGCATGTTTGACTTTACGTGCAGATCCATCTGCGGATATGGAATACCTACCCCAGCTTTGTCAAATTCCTTTTTGATGTTTTCTTGCATAAAGAAAAATACATCCCAGTAGTGCTCGCTTTTTGCCCAAGGTCGGACGGTAAAGTTAACAGAGCTATCTGCTAGTTCAGCAACGAATACATCAACTGGTTTTTCTTGTGTAATTTGTGGACAACGCTTGGCTACTTGAAGGATAATAGAACGTGCCTGATCGATATCATCATCATATCCGATTCCATAAGTCATATCCACTCTGATCTCGCCTTGTCCTGAGATATTAGTAATAATTCCGCTGGTGACTACACCGTTAGGAACGATTATTTTTTTATTATCAGGTGTAATTAATAGTGTATTAAAAATTTGTACTTCATCCACTACTCCAACATTACCGCCCAGATCTACTAAATCTCCTACTTGATAAGGCTTAAAGATTAAGATCATGATTCCGCTAGCGAAATGACCTAAGCTTCCTTGTAATGCCATTCCAATAGCAAAAGCCATTGCACCGAAAATAGCGACAAAAGAAGTTGTTTCAATTCCAAACATTCCTGCTACGCTTAGTAAAAGCATCACCTTTAGGCCTACACTTACTAGAGAAGTTAGAAAAGGGGAAATAGTAGGATCAATTCCTCGCTTTTGCATCATATTTTTCACTATACCGACAATCCAACCGATAATCATAAAACCGATAACGAGTGTAATAATAGCTCCGATTACTTTTGGTGCATATTCGGTCACCATTTCAGTTAGTTTTTCGAGGTCAAACAAGTCTGTCATTTTAATTGTTATTTTAGTTATAAATAAAGAAGTTGTTTAAATTTGTTTTAAACACGCTCTTATGACGGAAAGATTTTAAAAAGTCAGCCTGTTTGTATAATTATTTTTATTTTTTTTAAAAAAACCTCTTGGATAAAAAACCTAAAGTCTCTCTTACGCAAACTCAGGCACTGATACGGTTACAGAAATACTGTGCTTATCAGGATCGTTGTCATAGTGAAGTTCGTTCAAAAATCATGGAACTGGGTGTTTTTGGAGAAGATTTAGAAAATATTATTGTGCTTCTAATCGGAGATAATTTTTTAAATGAAGAACGATTTGCTCGCTCTTACGCTCGAGGAAAATTTAGAATTAAAAAATGGGGTCGAGTCCGTATTCGGCAAGAATTACGGCGCCGAAAGATATCGCCGTATTGTATCAAAAAAGCCATGTTGGAATTAGAAGAGTTTGACTATGATCAAAAATTGGTAGATGTACTCGAAAAAAAGGATCGTACGCTTAGAGAATCTGATATGTGGAAACGACGAGGCAAACTAGCCGAACATGCGATCCGCAAAGGTTTTGAAACTGGATTGGTGTGGGAAACGGTAAAAAGGTTATGGCCAGTATAACTGACTGATCCCGACGAAGGAGGTGACTGACTGACTAATGAAGGAACCGCAACACAGATGGGAGGCACGACAGTACGTTGAAGGAAGGCACCGCGAAATCGACGAAGGAGATTCATGAGCAAGGCGAACTAAAGCGGATGTGCGAATCATTTAGCCTTCTGACTTTTATCATTTATTGGTTTCTTTTATTAGAAAAAAAGTATTATCTTAATAAGTAGTTAAGTACAGCACTTTTTTCAACCTTTAAAATAGTTAGATTATGAAAAAGAAAAAATTACAACTCAGCACGATAAAAGTAAAGAGCTTTACAGCGATTCTCCCAACGGAGCAACAACGTACTGCCAAAGGTGGCGCAGCAGCGCTAATCGATTATAAAGTCCGGAATGGTAAAGGTTCTTGGACAGAAGTTAAGTCTGGAAGAGAGTCTATTTCTGATGCAATACAAGATACTAGGTTAGAAAAAGGAGATCATTTAGTACGCTGATAACGATTAGCAATTACGGTTGCAAAAGGAATTTTATTGATTTTACTTTCGATCCAGGAAGTAAAATCAAAATATTCCAATAGAATTTTTTCAGAAGGTTGTTCTGCCAATACTTCAATAGCTCTTTTCAATTCTTCCCTAGCCTTTGCCATCGTACTTCGATCATTTCCTTTTACTGTTTGTTGAAAAAATTGTAAAAGCGTTTTTTCAAATTCATAGACCTGATTTTTTCTTCTCAAATAACGATAAGTATTCTTTATAAGCGATTCTAATAATACGGTATTACCCATTTCGTAATGGATAATCAGATTAAGCATTCGAGCCAAACTTTGTAAATCTTCTCGCTCAATACTACGTGGTAAATCCAACCATAAATTTAAGTATTTAAGTGCTTCATCATAGTTTCCATTTCCAAAACTAATATAGAAATATTGAAAGTAAAAACTTCCTCGTTCTAAAGACTGGCCTTCGTACTTTGGTAGATCTTTTAAATGCTCTTGAAGTACATCCCACCCTTCTTCAAATTCCCCCGTCTGAATACATAAACGAAAAGAAAGTGCGTTATAATGTTTAAATATACGAAAGTCATCATCTTTCGAATTTCCTTTTAATCCTTTAAAAATCAACAAGTTAGATTTTACTTCATCATACTTTCCAAGTAATCCGCAAGCGAGGATCAAATTTGTTCTACCATAGATATAAGCAGATTTGTCTTCTTCTAGAAGTATTGGATATTTTTCCATTAAGGAAATCTGCGCTACGCTAAATTTATAAAAGTCCTCGTACTTAAGCATTGAATATGCGGCATTACTACGAATCCGAAAGTAGAGAATTCTAGCCCTTTTAGAAAGTGCATTTTCAGGAGATTGAAGTAAAGGATCTACCAACATTTCCTGGAGCCACTGTTGTTGATCTACGCTACGCAAAACTGCATATTTTCGGCGACTAATAATTAGCTGATAGAGCATACGTTGGTAAGCCGAAATATTTCGAATGCAAGTGATGTGGCCTTGTTCTTCAGCATCCATCTTTTCTAATTCGCTATCTAAAAAAGCAATGTCTTCTCGAGCATAGGCAATTTTCTTTTTCCAATTTAGAATCTCAATCAATTCTAAAAATAGCTCGTACTCTTCTCCGATCTTTTTTCCCTTCGTCAATAGTTCCAGACATTCCCGATAATGAGAACGGTTATATAATACTTGTACTTGTTGTAGAAGATTATTTATTTTATAAACAACCGAAGTCCCCTCATCGTAAAGCTGGAGTGCATTGAGAATAGCTTGATAGAGATATGCTTTTAATTGAGAATATTTTCTACTTGTAATTTTTTCATTACCATAGACTTCTTTTTGCAGTGCCGGTTCATCTTGGGTTTCTTGTGCCGTGATCGTTTGAAAAAGCAATAAATATTTTTGATCACTGCGGGATGCTTGCCGTTTTAGATAGATAGAAACATAGCGAAGTTCTGATCCAGAAAGAGAATGGATCAAGCGAAATAATTTATTAGATGGCGTTTTAGACATAGATTTCTGTCGGGTATTAGTCAGGAAAGATAGATAATTAGATTGATAAATTCAAATCAGAAACCTGACTTATAGGTCAATTTTGGCTTGTTTACAGCGCTTATTATACTTAAAATTGTTTTGTGATGTAGTAATTTTTTCTACCCAATCGATCGAATTCTATTAACCTATAAAAACTGCCTATTATGAATAATGCTTCACAACGTCAACCATCTCCTTCTGATAAGATTCGTCAAAAGATTCTTTTACCAATTATGGGAGGACTTAATTTTGAAAAAACAGAAGAAATTGTCAGTCTACAGGCAGAAGGCAATTATACCCATCTATATTTTAGTGATGGAAGAAAAATGTTGGTCTGCAAGACCCTGAGTGCACTCGAATCCATGATCGGTAATCCGCTAAAATTCATTCGAATACATCGATCTTACACCATCAACATCAATCGCATTCAACAATATATGCGTGGAAAAGGTGGATATGTAAAAATGGAAAATGGTCAAGAAATCGACGTTTCGGTTAGCCGGAAAAAGGATTTTATGATGGCTCTGGGTCATTATTTTGGAACGTAGAGACGATTCATGAATCGTCCTCTACGTGAATCATCGATCCGCTATTTCCATTTAATGTTACACCCCATACTTGGATATTGCTTTTCTATAGAGGTTCCGTTTAGCACAGAATCAATCGCTCCTCGCAAATCTTCACCAGTCAATGAAGTTCCATTACCTGGGCGAGAATCGTCAAGACGGCCTCGATAAGCAAGTTTTAGATGGCCATCAAAAACATAAAAATCAGGAGTACAAGCTGCATCATAAGCTTTCGCTACTTCCTGATGCTTATCATACAAATATGGAAATGGAAAACGTAAAACCTTCGCAACCAAATTCATCTTATCTGGACTATCTTCTGGATGTGCCTCCACATCATTAGAACTAATCGCAATAAAGGAAACTCCTTTATTCCGATACTCATTAGCAATCCGTACCAATTCTGGATTGACATGAATAACATAAGGGCAGTGATTACAAATAAACATGATCACAGTTGCACGATCAGATTTTAAATCGTCAAGGCTATAATAATTACCGCTGACGGTATCTTTGATATGAAAATTTGGTGCCTCGGTGCCGAGGGGTAGCATGGTAGATTCTGTTAAAGCCATTTTATTATTGGATTGTTGAAATGTTGAAACACTTCGCTTGTTGAATTGTTGAAACTGCCTACGGCAGTCAGGTCGTTGAATGATTATAAAGATAACGACCTAAACCTATAACAGTTTAAAGGCATTGATGGTTAATTCCGAAGACATATTTTTTTATGATATCAATTTGAGGAGCTGTTTCAGCACCATCAAAGCCAGAAATATCTTTGTTGGTTAGTCGTATTTTATACTGATCTGATAATCGCTTTGCTAGTGGCAAGTAAGACCAATGCCATTTTTCTTCATTGTAGCCATCAGGACGTTCTGTACCTTTGGGTGTGTAAGGTTGACAAAATCCGAATTTACCTGCGTTGGCAACCAACCAATCATATTCTTTTTTTCCTTGTCCTTTTTCAAAATAAGAATTAACAAAAGCATTAAAGTCAATATCTGTTCCCCAGTGATGACGAGAAGTTCCTGGCATAGAACTATATTCTAAAATTTTAAGTGCCCGTTCTACTGGATCTGGAATCTTTTTAGCAGCATTGATATTTCCTTCTAATAGACGTTTACCATTCCATTTTCCTTCCCATATTACTTTTTGAGCGGAAAAATTTCTTGTAGCTGATTTGATAATTAATTTGATCCCGTCTTTTTTAGCCGCTTCATACATGCGAATAAAAGCAGCATATGTTTCTTTGTGTAAAAGCTGGCCGGGACGATCTGCATATTGGATATCAATTTGGATGAAATCGCTATCTTTTAATGGATCAAACTTACCCATCAAATGCGTAATTGCAATTGCAGAATCCATTTTTATTTCTGGAGGAGTAGCCATCTTGGTTGTTTCGTTATCGGTGATCGCGGTTTGTTTTGCCATCAGTGGCGGAGTGGTCTCATCCACAGGTGGTGAACTCGTATTACACGCCATTAAAAAACAAAAGCATCCTCCGCTGAGTAGTGAAATGAGTTTCACCATTTTATTTTTAGTATTCAAACTCTTTTTGTTTATAAGGAAAACCAAACAAGCATTTATCTTTGATCATTTTTGCAACGCGTGGCACTACCATCTGTTCCCAACCTTCTTCATCATCTTTCAACATTCTCAATACCTCTCTGGAAAAAATATGTAAATGTTCTTGTTGGAATCCATCAATATCTACGATGTGCTTGGAATCTAATAAGTGTTTATATAAAAATTTGATCCCTTCCGGAACCGGTAGATTTTTCGCATTCATCAGTTCTTCACTCCCCTCTTGCATGGTCGGATAGATATACATTTTCACCTTTCGAGTAAAGAGTTCACCAAAACTTGCTAGCAATCTACCATCTCGATTTTCAAAATATTTAGTACTAATCATTTCTAACAATTCTCGTACACCCAGTACCAATCCCAAGTTAGCAGGTTTAAAGTCGGCTAGATAACGAACCAATTTATGATGTTCTTCACAATTAGAAATAACGACTGTTTGATTGAGTGCACAGAGTAAATCTGCCCGATCCATAAAATCATTGACTTCTAGTTCACCATCAGATTTCAAATTATCCATCGTAATTTCCGTCAGGACAAATGCCTTATTAGGATCTACTTCTGGTTCTTGAAAAAATTGATCGCGACTCGAACGGATCATGTCCACATTCACCAAAGTCGGAGGTCGGAAACTCCCTCGAACGACCAATACATTTTTTCGATATAAAAATTCAGAACCATGAACCGATCGACCATCTGGTCCAAACATCGCTACATCACTCAAGCCATGCTTCACCAACATCAGGCATAACCAACGATTGTCCACTTCTTCAAAATTAGGTCCTGACAACCGCAACATATCAATTGCTACACGACCATGTAATCCATCCATCAATGACTGAATCAGCATTTCGGGATTTTCATGATATTTATAACAACCATAAATCAAATTAACACCCAATACGCCAATCGCTTGCTGCTGGAGATGATTATCATTATCCAACATTTTTACGTGGAGTACGATATCGTTGGGTAAGCCGTTTGGCGAAAGCTGGAATCGCAATCCTAACCAACCATCGCCTTTGATGGTTTTGGTATAATTGATGGCAGCGATCGTATCAGCGAAGACGAAAAAATTTGCGTTAGGACGCTGATTTTCGAGACGCTCGATCATCAGATCGTATTCGTGGTCCAACATTTTATACAAACGAGATTCACAAACATAGCGGCCGCTGGCTTCCAATCCATATATCTTATCTGAGTAAACTTTGTCGTAGGCCGAGATGGTTTTAGCAATGGTTCCTGCTGCCGCACCGACCTGAAAAAAGTAGCGTGCTACCTCCTGTCCGGCGCCGATTTCAGCAAACGTACCATAGATATTGTCGTCCAAATTAATTTCGAGCGCCTTTTGCTCTGTTTCGAGTGCCTGTAAAGCCATGATGGTTTAAATATTGGTTGGTACAAATTTAAGAAAAAAACAAAGGAGTCGTTTACGAGTCTATTCTATTAAGTGTGTCATTTTGCTACCCGCACCTTGTATTCCTAAAGGAAGGCCTACCCTCTGACACACTTCCCTAAACAGTTCAATCGTTTATCTCTCCTTCCTATGGTTTTCTACTATTAGAGCATGTCTAAAGTTCTATTAATTGGCTGCAATCATAAAAATTTGGACATACTCTTAAAAGGACGTAAATTCGCTTTATTAGTTACAAAATCAAGTTAGAAGTGTCAGAGAAAAAGCAAGTATATATTGTAGGAGGAGGAGCCGCTGGTTTTTTTGCGGCCATTACCTGTGCCGAAGCCGATCCCAATTTGTCGGTAACGATCTTAGAACGCGGCAAGTCCGTATTGGAAAAAGTAAGAATATCGGGAGGTGGTCGTTGTAATCTGACGCATGCCTGTTTTCAGCCCAAGCCGCTCACCAAATTTTATCCTCGTGGTGAAAAACCACTATTGAGTCCTTTCCATCAGTTTCAATGTAAGGATACGGTGGAATGGTTTGAAAGTCGAGGGGTAAAGACCAAGGTCGAGGCAGATGGTAGAATGTTTCCAGTAACGGATCGTTCTCAAACCGTGATTGATTGTTTATTAGGTGCTGCTCAAAAAGCGGGTGTCCGAGTTTTGACGAGTTCACGAGTAACAAAAATTTCACTAGCTCCAGATAATCCTGAACAATGGATTGTAACAACTCCTGCGGCGGATTATCGAGCGGACAAACTAATGCTCGCTTCTGGTAGTAATCCTAAAATGTGGGCGATGCTCCAAGAGATTGGTCATAAAACCATCGCACCTGTTCCCTCTCTTTTTACTTTTAATATTAAGGATGAAAGAATAAAAGATCTAGCTGGTTTATCGGTTCCTAATGCACTGGTAAAGGTTACCGGAACTAAATTAGAAGCGAGTGGTCCTCTCTTGATTACGCACTGGGGATTGAGTGGTCCGGGAGTACTGAAATTGTCAGCTTGGGGAGCAAGATTGCTCAATGAAAAACAATATGATTTTAATTTACAGGTCAACTGGCTTGGTAAGATCAACTATAACGAAGCAGAACAAGCATTGCGAAAAATCAAAGAAGAAAATAGACTTCGCCTTGTTATAAAATATCCGCAATTTGATTTGCCTCGACGATTCTGGCAACGACTAATAGCAGCAGCAGGTATTGAAGAGGATCGTAAGTGGGCGGACTTAGCTAAAAAACAATTTAACAAATTAGTGACGGAACTTACACAAGGAACTTATGCGGTCAAAGGAAAAAGTACTTTTAAGGATGAGTTTGTTACTGCTGGAGGTGTATTCTTAAAAGAAGTAAATTTTAAAACTTTCAAAAGTAGAAAATTACCAAATTTATTTTTTGCGGGAGAAGTACTAAATATTGATGCGGTAACAGGCGGCTTTAATTTTCAGGCGGCATGGACGGGTGGCTGGTTGGCAGGGAGAGCGATGGCGGGGGTGGAATAATGAAGAATGTTTTAATGAAGAATTAATAATGCCTGCGTACCGAATTAGGTATGGCTCTTCTAACGTGTATATCTTTAACGTGTTCTTTTTTTATCGTTGGAAAATTCAAGGATTAATAATACTTTTTGTATTTCCTTTATTTCTGGTTAGTTATTAACAATTTTGCTTATTTTTTGTTAGGAAGCTTCGAGGTTTTATTCGCGTAGCCAGCACCACTTTTATTTAGTATAAAAATATGAACAACAGTAATAGAGATTTATCCGTTAAAAATATTCGGCCTGCAATTCCGATGATCATCGAAGAGGCGGCTACTTCGCCGGAGGAGCGTTTTCAAAATACTTGTTTGCGTCCTATTTTAAAATTTCAAAACGATTTATTATTGGCTGTTTTTAAAAATTATTTAGCATTACGAAAAGGAAAATTTTATACGTTGTCTAAACCTAAAAGATTGGAGTATATCGACCATGCTATTCGGAAGGATTTGAAGTTTAAAAATCTATTAATTGGAATTGTGGTGGGGCAATTTACGGTAGAAGAATGGGGAATTTATCAGACGCATGAACGAGAGTTGAGAAAACGTGTTACGGGACTTTTGGTGCAGCGGATTCAGGATGGGTATAATGAATAATGGGGTAATGAATAATGAATAATGCGCTTGGTTCGTGGTTTTAATGAATAATGTCCATCTGGCGTGTATATCTTCTATCGTGATGTTCTGATCAATAATCTATATGAATTGTGATCCCTATTAGGCTTTATTCAAAAAAAAATTGTATGCTCCCAAATGATCTTTTTAATAAAGAATTAACAGCAATAATCGTTTTAAGTCGTTATCTTTAGCCGCAGAGTTCTCTGAGACACTCGCGATAAAGGGCATTATTAATTTTCACCTGCCTTTGCCGGCAGGCAGTTATAAAATTATTAATTACTTCCCATTATTAACTTCATACAAGGTATAAAAAAGATGCGAATTATATTTTTACTGATGGTTCTTTTGATTGGCGGCATGGTGGATACGGTGCGAGGACAAGAGGTTTTGGATTGGGTGACGCTGGCTGATGTAAAATTTAAGAAAGAATATTCAGAGGAATTGATGTTGGAATACGATGTGGCGACCTTTGGGGATTTAATTAAGCAATTTAATGGAAAAGAAGTACAGATCTCTGGGTATGTGATTGCGTTGGATGCTTTGGGCGTAAGTTTTGTTTTGTCGCGAAATCCAAATGCTACTTGCTTTTTTTGCGGTGGCGGTGGTCCAGAAACGATTGTCGACATTAAGGTAAAACCTAAAGCGCTTAAGCGTTATAAAATGGATGAGCGTAAAACCTTTAAAGGAATTTTAAAGATGTATCCCGATAATTCTGGTAGTTTTATTTATCTCTTAACAGAAGCGGAGCCGATTTAACATTCTCTTATTATTCAACT